>NZ_JBHVKJ010000102.1:0-10092 GCF_042798275.1 Nocardioides sp. NPDC057767
GCACCACGGTGCCAACTCGGCCGACGGGAGTGACGTCTCGGCTACGCTGCGAGGTCGGGATCGGCGAAGCGGCGGAGCTTCTGAAGGGCCTCGCGCTCGAGCTGGCGTACGCGCTCGGCGGAGATGCCGTGCTTGACGCCGATGTCGGCGAGCTTGTGCTGACGGCCGTCGGTGAGGCCGTAGCGGGAGCGGACGATGTCGGCAGAGCGCTCGTCGAGCTGGCCGACCAGCGAGTTGAGCCGCTCGCGCGACTCGACGTCGATGACGTCCATGTCGGGCGACGGCGCCGACTCCTGGGCCATCAGGTCACCCAGGGAGGTGTCGCCGTCCTCGTCGATCGGGGTGTCGAGCGAGACGTGGTCACGACCCCAGGAGAGCAGGTCGAGGACGCGGTCGATGTCCATACCCAGCTCGGTGGCGATCTCCTCCGGCTCCGGGTCGCGACCGAGCTGGCGCTCCAGGGTGCGGCGGGCGCCGCCGACCTGGTTGAGCTCCTCGACGACGTGGACGGGGAGCCGGACCACGCGCGCCTGCTGGGCGATGCCACGGGTGATCGCCTGACGCACCCACCAGGTGGCGTACGTCGAGAACTTGTAGCCCTTGGTGTAGTCGAACTTCTCAACGGCCCGGATCAGGCCTGTATTACCTTCCTGGATCAGGTCCAGCATCGGCATCTGGGCGCGACCGTACTTCCGCGCGATGGACACCACCAGACGCAGGTTGGCGTTGATGAACTCGCGGGTGGCGCGGTGACCCTCCTCGGCCAGCCACTCCAGCTCCGCTCGGGTGGCTCCGCCGGGTGCCTTCTTGCGGCCTACGCGGCCCTCGGCCAGGAGGTGCTCGGCCATCAGGCCGGCCTCGATCGCCTTGGACAGCTCAACCTCTTTGGCAGCATCCAGGAGCTCGTTGCGAGCGATCTCGTCGAGATACAGCCCGACGCTGTCACGCCCCTCGATCTCTCGGGTGGCGGTTGCGGTGCGTGTCGCCATGGGAACCTCCTCACGGTGAGGTTTGTGGCCTCACGGTGGTTTCAACGCTTCGCCCCTCCCAGGTGTTCCCTGGTAGAGCGCCTTGTCATCGAATCCGTCTTCGATCTCTTGTCCGGTTCGACGTACGCGGCAGGCGATAAGTTGCATCGCGAGGTGAATCTCAGGGGTTTCTCATGGAGTACCCCGAGATCCCCACAGATATGCCCTACGAAGAGGTCACCTGATCGATCATCCAGGCAAGGCTGAACGCCCGGTCCTCCCACGCCTTGTAGCGCCCCGAGACTCCACCGTGTCCGGCCGCCATCTCCGTCTTCAGCAGTACGTCACCAGGATTCTCGGCCGTCGCGCGCAGCTTGGCGACCCATTTCGCGGGCTCGACGTAGAGCACCCGGGTGTCGTTGATGCTGGTCTCGGCCAGGATCGGCGGATAGTGCTGGGCGGCGACGTTCGTGTAGGGGTCGTAGGAGGACATGTAGTCGTAGGTCTCCTTGTCGGCCTCCGGGTTGCCCCACTCGTCGTACTCGGTCACGGTCAGCGGCAGCGTCGCGTCCAGCATCGTGGTCAGCGCGTCCACGAACGGGACGGCCGCGACGATCGCGCCCACGGCGTCGGGCGCCTGGTTGGCCACCGCGCCCATCAGCAGCCCGCCGGCGGAGCCGCCCTCCGCGATGATCGTGGACGGCGTCGACCAGCCCGACTCGGCCAGGTGGCGGGCACAGGCGATGTAGTCGGAGAAGGTGTTCTGCTTCTTCAGCATCTTGCCGTCGTCGTACCAGGCCCGTCCCATCTCGCCGCCACCACGGATGTGGGCGATCGCGAAGCCGATCCCGCGATCGAGCAGGCTCAGCCGCGCGATGGAGAAGTAGGGGTCCATGCTGGCCTCGTAGGAGCCGTAGGCGTAGAGCAGGACCGGGATCGGACCCTGCTCGTGGAGCCCCTTCTTCGCCACGATCGAGATCGGCACCCGTACGCCATCGGGGGCCGTCGCCCACAGGCGGTGCTCCTCGTAGTCGTCGCGGTCGTAGCCACCGAGCACCGGGGCCTGCTTGCGCAGGGTGAGCTCGCGGCTGCGTACGTCGTAGTCGTAGACGGAGGCCGGGGTGCGCATCGTGGTGTAGCCGAGCCGCACGACCGGCGTCTCGAAGGTCGGGTTGGAGCCGGAGCCGATGGTGTAGAGCTCGTCGTCGAACTTCACCAGGTAGTCGTCGGCCACGCCGGCCTCCCCGAGCTCCAGGATGCGGAGCTGGGTCAGCCCCTCGCTGCGCTGGTGCACGACCAGGTGGCCGGCAAAGGCGTCCACGTCCTCCAGGCGTACGCCGGGGGTGTGCGGGATCAGCGGCTGCCACTGCGAGCGCGGGGTGGGCGCGACCGGCGCGGTGGCGATCTCGAAGTCGGGTCCCGAGGCGTTGTGGGTGACCAGGAAGACGTCCTCGCCCGCGATGGTGGCGTGCTCCACCGAGTATTCGACGCCCTCTTCGCGGGCGGCGAAGACCTGCCAGCCGGCGTCGGGGTCGTCGAGGTCGAGGAAGCGGTACTCGGCGGTGATCTTCGCGGCGGTGCCGATGAACATGAACCGGTCGGACTTGGTGCGTCCCACGCCGACCCAGAACCGGTCGTCGGTCTCGTGGAACACCAGCTCGTCCTCGTCCTGGCCGGTGCCGAGACGGTGACGCCAGATCTTGTCGGCGCGCCAGGACTCGTCCGCGGTCGTGTAGTAGAGGTTGGCAGAGTCACGGTCCCAGGTGGCGCCGCCGTGGACGTTGGTGAGCTCGTCGGTCAGCAGCTCGCCGGTGGTGAGGTCCTTGACGCGTACGGTGTAGCGCTCGTCGCCGGTCACGTCGGTCGCGTAGGCGAGCAGGGTGGTCGAGGGGCTGACGGAGGAGCCCCCGAGGCTGAAGAAGTCGTGGCCCTCGGCGAGCGCGTCGAGGTCGAGCAGCACCTCCTCGCCGGGAAGGGCCGGCTGGTCGTGGGTGACGTCGGCCGGGGTCGGGGGAGTCCAGTCGTCGGGATCGGCGACCTTCACCCGGCAGCTCGCGCCGTACTGCTTCCCTTCGAAGCTGCGGCCGTAGTACCAGTAGCCGCGCGAGCGCGTCGGGACGCTCAGGTCGGTCTCGAGGGTGCGCGCCTTGATCTCCTCGAAGATCTGCGAGCGCAGGTCGGCCAGGTGGTCGGTCTGCGCCTTGGTGTAGGCGTTCTCGGCCTCGATGTAGGCGATGACCTCGGGGTTCTCCTTCTCCCGGAGCCACTCGTAGTCATCGGCCCGGGTCAGGCCGTGGAACTGCTTCGACGAGGGCTTCTTGGGAGCGATCGGCCAGGGCGTCGAGGAGCGATCTGCAGACATGAACGAGACCCTATCCTCGCTGAGGTGAGGACTCCGTGAGAGCCCGCTCGAGCGCGTCCCTCATCTGCGAGTCGTGGTATCCGAGCGCGCGAGCGGAGGCGACGTACGCCCTGGCCTTGGCCAGCACCGGATCGGCGGCCGGGCGCTCGCTGCCGATGACCCGGGTGCCGGCACCGCGTCGGGTCTGGACCAGCCCGCCCTGCTCGAGCTCACGGTAGGCGCGGGCCACGGTGCCAGGAGCGAGACCGAGGTCGCCGGCGAGCTGGCGGACGGGTGGGAGACGGTGTCCCGCGGCGAGCGAACCGGTCGTGATCAGGTCGTCGATGTGCTGCCTGATCTGCTCGTACGGTGGTGTTCCGTCGTCGGGATCGACGGTGATCCTCATGCGTGCTCCGGTGCGGTCCGGGCGGTCGGGTCGGCCGCGTTCGACAGGCTGTCGTTGACGAACAGGCGCACCAGGCACCATGCCCCCAGGCCGAGGCCGATGAGCGCCGTCGGCACCAGGAGCCAGCCCGCGACCGGCATCCAGGCGGGCGCGCACTCGACGTCCAGCGACAGAAGTCCTGCCGCTGCGGTGGCGGCGGTGCCGGTCAGGCTGGTGCCGACGGCGACTCCAACCGCCGCGACGATGACGGTCATCGATCGCCGGCGGAGGTCGTCGTCGCCGGCGTCGGTCGAGGCGAGGCCCCGAGGTCGGCGCACGACGGCGACAGCCGCGATCGCGGCGGAGACCAGGACGATACCCAGCATGATCGCCAGCGGCACCGCATAGAACGCGCCGGGGTAAGGGCTGTGCGACTGCGTGATGGGTCCCGCCTGGCAACCGATGGCTCGCTGGCCCAGATAGTCGTCGTCCTGTGCTGTGAAGGTGGTCAGGAGGAGCGTGGCGCCGAGCAGCGCGAGACCGGTGGTGACGGCGTACGACGTCGGCCTGGGCAGGTAGGTGCCCAGGGATCGGTGTTGCAGCGATGCCGTTCGGGGTCCGGTGGGCCGTGGCGCGCGAACGATGGTCTCGCCGGCGACCACGCCGAGGAGCACCCCGAGGCCGAACCCCGGGGGAGCGATCATCGTGCCGACGCCACCGGCCGCCAAGGACGCGTGATCCATGAGCACCGTCGCGATCAGCAGGCCGAGCGCTATGCCGAGCAGTCGGATCCGCCGCACCCATCGCCATTCCCGTGCGACCGAGAAGGTGCCACGAGGTCTTGTGGCCAGGGCGACGCACATCGTCGCCGCCAACGCCGGCACGACGATCACCAACGCCAGCTCGACCAGCCCGATTCCGAACACGAGACCTCCTTGAAGGGCAACTTGTGCCAAGCATTCGGTACAAGAAACCTTGTGTCAAGTGCTTGATACAAACGGGATCGAGCCTATGGCTCAGCTCTATCGCACATGCTGGTCGCCCGGCGCGATACCGCACTCGTCCGCCGCGACGGTGGCGTCCCGCGGCCGGGCGAGCGGGCCTCAGGACTCGATGTAGGGCTGCAGGTCGGGGTCGTCGGTGGCGTAGGACCTCACCGGGCCCGCGGGAGTCACGGCGGTCTCGAAGCGGACGGTCACCACGCCCCGCCCCGATCCCCAGACCCAGCCGCGACCCATCTCGGCGTGGACGACGTCCATCCCGGCCGCCCAGGTCGGCCGCCGCACCGGCTCGGGGAGGGGGAGGTCGGGCTCGGCTCCCTCGTCGCTCTCGTCGCCGAAGAGATCCTCCTGGATCCAGTCGGCGAGACCGGAGACGCCGACCCCGAGAAGGCGTACGCCGCCCGCCGTCTCGCCCGCGGTGAACAGCTCGCCGAGCAGAGTCCGAGCCAGGCGGGCGATGGTGCCGGCCTGGTCGGTGGGCGCCGGCAGCGTCGCTGAGCGGTTGATCGTGGTGAAGTCGTAGAGCCTGACCTTGATCGTGATGGTGCGGCCCGAGAGCCCGTTCTTCTTCAGTCGGGCCGCGACCTCGGTGGCCTGCCGGGTGAGGATCTGCTCCATCAGCGGCCGGTCGGTCAGGTCGGTGTCGTAGGTGCCCTCCACGCTGACCGACTTGGTCTCGCGCTCGGGCTCGACGCGCCGGTCGTCCTGGGCACGGGCCAGCTTGTAGAGGTTGGTGCCGTGGGACTTGCCCACCAGACGTACGAGCTCCTCGACGCTGACCTGCTCCAGATCGGCCACGGTGTGGATGCCGGCCCGGCGCAGGCGCTCGGCGGTGGCGGGGCCGACGCCCGGGATCACCTTGACGTTCATCGGGCGGAGGAGATCGAGCTCGGTGCCGGGTGCGACGACGACCAAGCCGTCGGGCTTGTCCAGGTCGCTGGCGATCTTGGCGATGAACTTCGAGCTGGCGAGGCCGACGCTCGCGGTCAGACCACCGGTGACCTCGGCGACCTCGGCACGGATCCGGGCGGCGGTCTCGGTGACGGTCCCGACCTCGAGGTCGGGCAGATCTGCGGCGGCGAGGTCGACGAAGGCCTCGTCCAGCGAGAGCGGCTCCACCAGCGGGGACAGGTCGCGCAGGATCCCGAAGACCTGTTCGCTGACCGACTTGTAGGCGTGGAAGCGCGGGTAGAGGAAGGCGGCGTGCCCGCACAGCGCGCGGGCCTCGCGCGTCGACATCGCGGAGCGGACGCCGAAGGTCCTGGCCTCGTAGGAGGCGGTACTGACCACGCCGCGCCCGCTGATGCCGCCCACGACCACCGGCTTGCCGCGCAGGGACGGCTTGTCGCGCTGCTCGACCGAGGCGAAGAACGCGTCGAGGTCGAGGTGCATCACCGACGCGTGCGGTCTCATGGTGGCAACCTATCGGGCAGCGGGGACAATCCGTTCCGGGCCAGTTGTCGTCCACAGGATCGAATGGGGACGGAGTTGTCCACAGGCACCGGATTTGTCCCGGAAACTGTCGGTGGGTCGCGGGGAGTGTGGTCCGCATGACCACGAAACTCTCCATCGCCCGTCCCGAGGACGTCCTGGCCGCAGTTCCCATCCTGCTGGGCTTCCAGCCCGAGAAGTCGATCGTCATGCTGACCTTCGGCGGTGAGCACCAGGTGCACGGCCGGATCGACCTCCCATCTCCGGGGGAGGTCGAGGACTGCCTCGACAGCCTCCTTCTGCCCGCCGTCCGCCACCAGGTGCGCGGAGCCATGCTCGTCCTCTACGACAGCGGCCCGCGCTTCGGGCTGAAGATCGCCCGACGCCTGGCCGAGAGGCTCGCCGAGTGCGACATCGACCTGATCGGCTGCCTGCGGGTGCAGGACGGTCGGTGGTTCGACCCGCTCGGGTTCCACGGCGTCCCCGACGACGGTGTCCCGTTCGACGTCGGTGCCCACCCGTTCCGTGCCCAGGCGGTCTACGACGGGCACCTGGTGCGCCGCTCCCGCACCGAGCTCGCCGCCTCGATCGCCGCGGACCCCGCGGCCGTCGCAGAGACGGAGGCGGCGCTGGCACAGGCCGCGTCGATGAAGATCTACGAGGTCGGCCGCCTGGTCGACGACGCAGTCGCTGGTACGGTGCTGTCGGCCGACCAGACCGCCTCCCTGCTGCTGGCGCTGCGCGACCCGCAGCGGCGAGACGCCGCCTGGGGCGGGATGAGTCGGGAGGAGGCCCGGGACCACGTGCGCATGTGGGCCGATGTCGTACGCCGCAGCCCCGACGACCACGTAGCCCACCCGGCTGCGGTGCTGGCCTTCGCCGCCTGGCTGGGCGGAGACGGGGCGCTCGCCTGGTGTGCGCTCGACCGGTGCTTCGCGAGCGAGCGCCACCACGGTCTCGGGGTGCTGGTCGCCCATATGCTCGAGGGCGCCGTTCCGCCGACCGCCTGGGAGGAGGCGCTGAGCCGTTCGGACCTTCCTGCCTAGTCGTTGCGGTAGCGCAGCCGCTTCCACCTCCGGCTCAGCCCCGAGCGCGGGTCGACCCAGGCGTTGCGGGTCACCACGACGTACGTCAGGGGTGTCCCGATCTCTCGAAACGCCTGCCTGGCGGCGGCGAGCCAGCGGAGGTCGACATCCTCGACGTCCAGGCCTCCTGCACGGGTCAGCCACACGATCGGGTCGGGCACGCCGGTGCGGCGCCGCATGCTGTGGATGATGTCGGTCCGCAGCCACTGGTCGGTGGGCTCGTCCTCGCGGTGGGCGTGGACGACCTCCTTGCCGCCGGGGATGCCAAGATGGACGAGCGCCAGGAAGGAGCGCCGATGCTCGGTGGCGGTGTGGTCGAGCACCGCCCGTCTGAGCCGCTTCTCCAGCACGGGGGACAGCGGCTCGTGCAGCCCTTCGACGGACGTCTCTGACAGCGCGGACATGGAGGACATGGGTCCAGCGTGCAACGGATCTCGGATCGGCGCGACCCGCTATCCACAGGCATGAGCAGGTGCTTCACCGCGAGATGAGGCAGGATGTCCCTTATGCCTTCGCTCCACATCACCGGCGACGAGGCCGCCGACAAGCTGCTCTCCGAAGACCCGTTCGCGCTGCTGCTGGGCATGGCCCTGGATCAGCAGTACCGGATGGAGGATGCGTTCAAGGGGGGTCACAAGCTGGTGACCCGACTCGGACATCTGGATCCCGCCCGGATCGCCGAGATGGATCCCGAGGAGTTCAAGACGATCGCCTCCACCCCGCCGGCGATCCACCGGTTCCCCGGCTCGATGTCGGCGAAGGTGCAGGGGATCGCGGCCATCGTCACCTCTGACTATGGCGGCGACGTCACCCGGCTGTGGACCGAGGCCACCAGCGGCAAGGATCTGCTCAAGCGGGTCCAGGCGCTCCCGGGCTTCGGCAAGCAGAAGGCGCAGATCTTCGTCTCGCTGCTGGCCAAGCAGCTGGGCGTGTGCCCCGATGGCTGGGAAGAGGCCGTCGGGGACTACGCGCTCGATGGTTACCGTTCTGTGGCTGACGTCGTCGACGTTGCGTCGTTGCAGAAGGTGCGCGACTACAAACAGCAGAAGAAGGCCGCAGCCAAAGCAGCCGGATGAGGTGGCGGGGACACGACGCCCCGGATGGGGACTGTTCACCACCACCGTGGCAGAATGAATCTGCGGCTCTTGACGACCCCGGGCCCTGCCGCGCCCAAAGTGAGTTTTTGTTAAGTCTCGACCAAGTTCGACGGAGAGGTGTTCGTGTCCTCGAACGCGCGCAAGATACCCGCTGAGGTACTCGCCCACCCTGCCGTGAAGGCACTGATCGACCAGGCCAAGCCGACCGGACGTGTGAGCCCCGACCAGGTCCGCCAGGCCAGCGAGGATGCTGCGGTCGAGCCCAGGCATCTCAAGGCCCTGCTCGGTCACCTGAGCACGCTCGGCATCTCGGTGGACCTCGGCACCGCCGTCACCGGCCGTGCCGCGGCGGCGACTACCTCGACCCGCAAGACGACCACTGCGAAGGCGCCGGCCAAGAAGGCCGCCGCCAAGAAGGTCGCCGCCGAGGCCGAGAAGCCGGCGGAGAAGCCGGCCAAGGCTGCGGCGAAGAAGGCCGATGAGCCCAAGAAGACGACCGAGATCGACGAGGACGGCGAGGAGATCGTCCTCGAGGACGTCGAGGTCGATGTCGATGACGTCGACGAGATCGATGTCGACGACTCCGACGACTCCGACGACTCCGACGACGAGGCCACGGTCGTCCAGATCGGCCCCGACGGCAAGAAGATCCTGCCCGACATCCCTGACGAGCAGTTCGAGAAGGACGTCGCCGCCGATCCCACGATCAAGGAGGACGAGAAGGAGGCCGAGAAGCAGAGCTTCGTCGTCTCCACCTCCGACGACACCGACGAGCCCGAGCAGACCGTCATGGTCGCGGGCGCGACCGCCGACCCGGTCAAGGACTACCTCAAGCAGATCGGCAAGGTCCCGCTGCTCAACGCCGAGATGGAGGTCGAGCTCGCCAAGCGGATCGAGGCAGGTCTCTTCGCGGAGGAGAAGCTCGGCAAGGGCGGCAAGATTACCCCGAAGATCCTCGACGAGCTCGAGTGGATCGCCGAGGACGGCAAGCGCGCCAAGAACCACCTCCTGGAGGCCAACCTCCGACTGGTGGTCTCGCTGGCCAAGCGCTACACCGGCCGCGGCATGCTCTTCCTCGACCTGATCCAGGAGGGCAACCTCGGTCTGATCCGTGCGGTCGAGAAGTTCGACTACACCAAGGGCTACAAGTTCTCGACCTACGCGACCTGGTGGATCCGTCAGGCCATCACCCGCGCGATGGCCGACCAGGCCCGCACCATCCGTATCCCGGTGCACATGGTCGAGGTCATCAACAAGCTGGCCCGCGTGCAGCGCCAGATGCTCCAGGACCTGGGCCGCGAGCCCACCCCGGAGGAGCTGGCCAAGGAGCTCGACATGACCCCGGAGAAGGTCATCGAGGTCCAGAAGTACGGCCGCGAGCCGATCTCGCTCCACACCCCGTTGGGTGAGGACGGTGACTCCGAGTTCGGTGACCTGATCGAGGACTCCGAGGCGATCGTCCCGGCCGACGCGGTCTCGTTCACGCTGCTCCAGGAGCAGCTGCACGCGGTGCTCGACACGCTCTCCGAGCGTGAGGCGGGCGTCGTCAGCATGCGCTTCGGCCTGACCGACGGTCAGCCGAAGACTTTAGACGAGATCGGCAAGGTCTACGGGGTCACCCGCGAGCGCATCCGTCAGATCGAGTCCAAGACGATGTCGAAGCTGCGACACCCGTCGCGTTCGCAGGTTCTGCGCGACTATCTCGACTGATCTGGCTAAGATCACCCCGAACGCCTTCCCGGACATCTGGGAGGGCGTTCGCCATTTCGGCGGAGAAGCCGTGC
>NZ_JBHVKJ010000103.1:0-9958 GCF_042798275.1 Nocardioides sp. NPDC057767
GAAGGTCCACCCCATCCTGAGCGCCTACGGGCACGGCCTGGACCGGGCCGGAGTCGTCTACAGCGTCTCCACCAGCCTCAGTCGGTGGTCGCGGTCCGCGCTCGCCGGCGCCGGATCAGTCTCGCCACGGTGTAGGCCACCGCGACGTAAAGGGTCCAGACCACGAAGGCGTACGTCGCGTCCGTGCGGGTCGTGGGGACCGGGCCGAAGATCGTGAACTTGCTCAGGATCACCGCGCACCAGCCGACGACGATCGAGACGATGGCGGCCACGTCCAACCCGAGGTGATAGCCGAACGGCGTATCCGGCTCCGGACTCACCCGCGACGCGACTGCGGCCCCGCACATGCTGCCACCGATGGCAGGTACGGCGATGGTGATCAGCGCGGCGATCGACCACACGAGAAGTGACCATCCGGTGTCCACGAGAGGCGCGATGAGGATCCTCGGAAAGATGGAATGGGCGTTCCACGTGGGCTCGTAGGGGGCCAGCGGAACGGCCAGCGCGCCGATACCGATGGCCCAGAAGGAGCCCAGTGCCGCGGCTCGCTGAGTGGGGGACATGCCCTCAGCGTTGCTCTTCGGCCTCTCGTCCGCATGAGTTCGCGTACTCAGCTGGCCCGCCGACGCTACGGTCGGATCATGAACGGACCCACCTTGAGGGAGCTCGCGGTGCAGGCGCTGTCGTCGGTGGAGCGCGGCTACGACCTGTTGGCCCCGAAGTTCGACGCGACGCCGTTCAGGACGCCGGACTGGATGCTCGCTGCCACGATCACGGCGCTGCGAGAGTACGGGCCGTTCGAGCAGGGTCTCGACGTGTGCACCGGCACCGGCGTCGGTCTGGAGCTGCTCGAGGAGGCGACCGCGGCGACGCCGACGGGGGTCGACTTCAGCGCCGGGATGCTCGCGCAGGCCAGAGCCGCTCACCCCGAGGCCGACCTGGTGCGGGCGGATGCTCGCGCGCTGCCGTTCGAGGCTGCGTACGACCTGGTGGTGAGCTTCGGGGCGCTGGGGCACTTCCTGCCGGAGGAGCGCGGGCCGCTCTTCGAGGGCATCTACCGGGCGCTGCGACCGGGCGGGGTGTTCGCGCTGCCGGCCACTCGGGCGCCGAAGCCGACGCACCCGGCCTACTGGCTGCTGACCGGGTTCGACCTGGCGATGCGGGTGCGCAACGCGGTGTGGCGACCGACGTTCGTCATGTACTACCGGACCCATCCGCGGCCGGCGCTGCTCGCCGACCTGGCGGCTGCCGGGTTCACGGTCGAGACGTCGCCGATGCCCGGTGTCGGCGAGCTGATCATCGCTCGCCGGCCACCGGGCTGACGGTGCGCCGGCCTCACGCGCGGCGCGGGTTCCGCTCCGCCAGCCGGGCGGCGACGGTCGGGACGATCACCGCGGCGGCGACGAGGTGGGAGATCACCAGCATGATGTTGGTTGCGTAGGAGTCGGTGACGGCGACCAGGCTGGGCACCAGCGAGAGCGCGGTCAGGGTCCAGGCGGTGCGCTTCCAGGTCGAGCGCGGGTGCTTCGCCCAGCGGGTGAGGCAGACGGCGATGATGATGCCGATCAGGCCGAGCTCGGCGACGGCCCAGGCGAGCCCGGTCGCGGGGATCGCGGCGGGTTCGACACCGGTGCCGGGGAGCGCGACGTCGAACGGCACCCCGACGGCGCGGGCGCCGAACTCGTAGACGCCGGTGATCACGGCGCCGGCGAGGACGGCGGCGGTGCTGACCAGCCAGACCGGCATCCGTCCGGCGAACTGGCGGGTGGTGGTCGTGGTCTCGGTGTAGGTGCTCATGATGGTGCCTCTCGTCTCGTGGTTCTCCTGGTGTTCTCGCGGTCCGTACGGCCGCCTCTCACCCACTCCACGAACGCCTCGACGCCGATTCGACATGTTTCCGGGTAAAGGTTTCTGGGGACGAAGCGCAGGGCCCGTTCTCCGTTCCTCAGTCGAGACGGCGGAACGCACGCGTGGACAACGGGACGAAGATCGCCAGCAGGACCGCCGGCCATGCCACGGCGAGCAGCACCGCGTGGTCGGCGAGCAGACCGGAGGTGATCCCGGTCGGGTTGCCGAAGAGCTCGCGGCAGGCGGTGGCGGTGGCCGAGACCGGGTTCCAGGCGGCCAGGAAGCCGAGCCAGCCGGGCATCGTCTCGGGCGAGACGAACAGGCTCGAGCAGAACCCCAGCGGCCACACCAGCACCTGCACCATCGTCAGTGCGCCCTCCATCCTCAGCGTCAGACCGAGGAAGATGCCCAGCCACAGCATCGCCAGCCGCAGCCACAGCAGAAGGCCGACAGCAGCCGCCGCCTCGAGGAACGAGCCCTCGATCCGCCACCCGATCAGCAGCCCGCCGAGCATGAGGACGCCCAGCTGGACCGCCGAGTTGCCCAGGTCGGCGACCGCACGGCCCAGTGGCACCGCGAGGCCGCTCATCGGCAGCGATCGGAACCGGTTGGTGACGCCGCGCTTGGTGTCCTCGGTGACCACCGCCATGGTGCCGTCGATGCCGAACATCATCGTCAGTGCAAGCACCCCGGGCAGCAGGTAGGGCAGGTACGTCCCGCCGCCCGGCATCTCGATCGCGCCGCCGAACAGGTAGCCGAAGATCAGCAGCATCATGATCGCGAACAGGATGCCGAACACCGGTCCCCACGGCTCGCGCTGCCAGTGCTTGAGGTCGCGCAGCGTGATCACCCAGGTCTGTGTCGCGGTCTGTCGCAGGGTGGTGGTGAGTGCAGTCATCGGGAGACTCCTTCGGGGGCGGTCAGATGGAGGAACACCTCGTCGAGGGTCGGCCGGCGCAGCAGCACGTCGTCGACGGTGATGCCGGCGGAGTCGAGGGTGCGTACGACGTCGACGACCGCGGCACCGCCGCCGGTCGCGCCGGCCTCGACGGTGACCTCGAGCCGGTCGGGATCGACAGCTGCCGCGGAGCCGAGGACGCCGGCCATCCGGGCGAGGTCGTCCGGCCCGGTCGCAGTGACGATCACCCGGTCGCCGCCGAGGTCGCTCTTCAGTGCCGACGGCGTGCCTTCGGCGATCACCCGGCCGGCGCCGAGCACGGTGACCATGTCGGCCAGTTGGTCGGCCTCGTCCAGGTACTGCGTGGTCAGCAGCACCGTCGTCCCGTCGACGACCACCTGCCGCACCATCTCCCAGACCTCGTGGCGGGCGCGCGGGTCCAGCCCGGTGGTCGGCTCGTCGAGGAAGAGGATCTGCGGGCGGGTGACCAGGCCGGCGGCGATGTCGAGGCGTCGCCGCATCCCGCCCGAGTAGCCCGAGACCTTCCGGTCGCCGGCCTCGGTGAGGCCGAAGGCGTCGAGGAGATCCCCGGCACGACCTATGGCTGCTGCTTTCGACAGACCGTGCAGCCGAGCGAACATCACCAGGTTCTCCCGGCCGTGGAGGGCCTCGTCGAGGGCGGCGCTCTGCCCGACCAGGCCGATCGTGGATCGGACCCGGGCGGGGTGGCGTACGGCGTCCTCCCCGCCGACGCGCACCTCGCCGGCGTCGGGCAGGGTGAGCGTCGCGAAGACGTTCACCGCGGTGGACTTGCCGGCACCGTTCGGCCCCAGGAGGGCGTGCACGGTGCCGGCGGAGACCTCCAGGTCGAGGCCGTCGAGCGCCTGGGTTTCGCGGTAGCGCTTGCGCACCTTGCGCGCGGAGAGGGGAGTCGACGTCATCGGCCCACCTCGATCCGGAACACGCCACAGCGTCCGGCGACGGCCTCGAAGGCCTCCGGCGTCACCGCGGTGACCACCCCGGCGTCCAGCATGATCTTCGCTCCGTCCGTCATCCGTTCCGGCCACAACCGGAGCACGGTCAACGCCTCGTCCCCCTCGACCTCGACAAGTCGCACGTCCTCGGTGCGCTTGCCGATCCGGAGGGTGCCGCGCCCGGACGCGGCCCGTACGTTGCGGGCCCAGTCGGCGCCCGGGAAGCCCTCGAGCAGGTAGCGGCGCCCGTCCAGGTCCAGCACCGAGAGCGGGGTGCTGCGGGGCTTGCCGCTGGTGCGGCCCGGCACGGTGAGCACGGGCAGCTCCTTCATCCCGAGCCCGGTCTTGGACAGGGTCATGAAGACCTTGTTCATCGGCTTGAGCCAGCGCGGCGGCACCGGTTTCGCTGCCGTCGCGGAGAGCGACGGGATCGCATCGTTCGGCATGCACGTTCCTCCAATTTCGTACGCTGTACGAGGATGACAACGGAGCGACTGTAGCATTTGTTCCGTACGATGTACGAAATTTTTTTGGATGAGGTTACGATGAGCCACGTGCCGGAGCAGAGAGACCAGCCAGACCCGTCCTTGCGGCTGCTCTGGCGCCATCGGACCGGGGCGCTCGAGGAGCCGAGGGCGAAGCGCGGCCCGAAGCAGAAGGTGAGCGTCGACGAGGTCGTCGACGCCGCGATCGAGCTGGCCGACGCCGAGGGTCTGGCGGCGGTGACGATGCGCGCCATCGCCCAGCGCTTCGGCCTGGGGACGATGACCCTGTATTCGTACGTCCCCAACCGCGACGCGCTGCTGGTGCTCATGGCCGACCAGGTGACCGGCCGGACCCCGCTGCCGGAGCTGCCCGACGACTCGCGCAAGCGCCTCGAGCTGGTCGCCAACCTCGCGCACGACGAGCTCCGGGCCCACCCGTGGCTGCTGGAGGTGCAGGACGTACGCCCCTGGCTGGGCCCGAACATGAGCGACCGCTACGAGTGGCAGCTGCGCGCCGTCGACGGCCTCGGGCTGGCCGATCTGGAGATGGACCAGACGGTCGCCGTGCTGATCGGGTTCGCCGGAAGCATCGCCCGAAGCGAGCTGATGAAGCGCCGCGCCGAGCAGGTCACCGGGATGACCGAGTCGCAGTGGTGGGCCGCCAACTACGACACGTTGACCGAGGTCATGGCGGGTAACCACTATCCGCTGGCCAACCGGGTCGGCACCGCCGCCGGTGAGGCCTACCAGGCGGCCACCGATCCGGCGCGCGAGCTCGACTACGGGCTGGCCCGGATCATCGACGGGGTGCTCGCGCACGTCGGCGAACGGTCCCCTGATTGACTAGTGCCATGGCGACGCTCGACTTGACCACCGACGTGGTGACGCTGACCCGGCAGCTGATGGACATCAACTCGGTGAGCCTCGATGAGCTCGAGCTGGCCGACGCCGTGGAGAAGGCACTGACCGCGTACGACCACCTCGTCGTCGAGCGGCGGGGCAACTCGATCGTGGCGCGCACCGACCTCGGTCTTCCCGAGCGCGTGGTCATCGCGGGCCACCTCGACACGGTGCCGGTCAACGGCAACTTCCCGAGCCGCCTCGACGAGGCCACCGGCATCCTGCACGGCCTCGGGGCCTGCGACATGAAGTCCGGTGACGCGGTCATCCTCAAGCTCGCCGCGACCCTGGACGCGCCCAACCGCGACGTGACGTACGTCTTCTACGACGCCGAGGAGATCGAAGCCGTCCACAACGGCCTCGGCAAGCTCGCGGCCAGCGAGCCCGACCTCCTGGCGGGCGACTTCGCGATCCTGATGGAGCCCTCCAACGCCGGTGTCGAGGCCGGCTGCCAGGGCACCCTGCGGGTCGAGGTGCGCACCACCGGCGAGCGCTCCCACAGCGCCCGCTCCTGGCGCGGTGTCAACGCGATCCACAAGGCCGGCGAGGTGCTGCGCCGACTGGAGGCGTACGTCCCGCGCAAGCCGGTCATCGACGGGCTCGAGTACCACGAGGGCCTCAACGCGGTCTTCGTCTCCGGGGGAGTGGCGGGCAACGTGATCCCCGACGAGTGCGTGGTCACGGTCAACTACCGCTTCGCCCCGGACCGCTCCGAGGAGGAGGCGCTCGCCTTCGTGCAGAGCTTCTTCGAGGGCTACCAGGTCACCCTGACCGACTCCGCGCCCGGGGCGCTCCCGGGCCTGGACCGGCCGGCGGCCAAGGCCTTCGTCGAGGCGGTCGGCGGCGAGGTCGGGCCCAAGTTCGGTTGGACCGATGTGGCGCGGTTCACGGTTCTCGGCATACCTGCGGTCAACTATGGTCCAGGTGACCCGATGTTCGCCCACAAAGCCGACGAGCACGTGCGGATCTCCGAGATCACCACCTGCGAGCAGGCCCTTCGTGATTGGTTGACCGCATGACCCGACGCAGCGGCTCCGGCCCGCGCCCCACCAAGGGGCGTCCGGCCGGAAGCACCACCGATCAGCGACTGCTGGACAGCTCCGGCCATGGCGACTGGGTCCACACCGACCCCTGGCGGGTCATGAAGATCCAGGCCGAGTTCGTCGAGGGGTTCAACGACCTCTCCGAGATCGGCCCGGCCATCTCGGTCTTCGGGTCCGCGCGTACGCCCGCCGATCACCCGACGTACGCCCAGGCCGAGGCCGTCGGCCGCCGGCTGGCCGAGGCCGGGTTCGTGGTGATCACCGGCGGTGGCCCGGGCACGATGGAGGCGGCCAACAAGGGTGCCCTCGAGGCCGGTGGCGAGTCGATCGGGCTCGGCATCGAGCTGCCGTTCGAGGCCCGGCTCAACGACTACGTCAGCTTCGGGCTCAACTTCCGCTACTTCTTCGTGCGGAAGATGATGTTCGTGAAGTACTCCCAGGGTTACATCGTCATGCCCGGTGGTCTCGGCACCATGGACGAGCTCTTCGAGGCGATGACGCTCTCCCAGACCCAGAAGATCACCCAGTTCCCGATCGTGCTGATGGGTGTGAAGCACTGGGAGGGGCTCCTCGACTGGATGCGCGAGACGATGCTCTCCGACGGCCGGATCAAGCAGACCGATCTCGACATGATCACCCTCACCGACGACGTGGACGAGGCGGTCGAGCTGATGCTGAAGGCGCGTGACTGAGGCGATGGGTTGGATCTTCGCGGCACTCATCGTGCTGGTTCTCGGGGGAGTCGCCCTCGTTGCCGCCGGCTCGGGTGCGCCGATGGGGGAGGAGTACGGCGACCGGCCCGACGCGCTGGTGCCCCGCGACCGCCTCCTGGAGGGGGCAGACCTGCGTCGCGTACGTTTCTCGGTGGCCTTCCGGGGCTACCGGATGGACGAGGTGGACGCTTTGATCGCCCGCCTCGCCGAGGAGGCAGAATGGCGTGAGTCGACCGCGGCCGGGGATGCCGGCGGGGGGATCGAAGTCGGGGGACTCACATCACACACGCCCGAGCCCGATTCGGGCTCGCCCGACGTCTAGGACAGAATCGCTGCCGTGAGCTTCGCTGCCGTACTCGTCTACGCCGTGACCGCCCTGGTCGCGGTGATCGTCGCGCTCACCTATCTCAAGCCACATCTTCTGCAGCCGCAGCGGGCGGGTCTGCCGTCCAGGATCCACCTGTACGCCGGGGTCGCCGGCCTGCTCGTCTGGGTCCTCTTCCTCGCCTCGCCGTCGTCGTTCTTCCTCGGCGGCGACCTACCGGGCGTGATCGGGCTCTTCGGGATCTGGTTGGCCGCGATCGCTGGTCTCTACCTCCTCGCCCGGCGGCTCAAGGAGCAGCGCGCCGGCGCCGCCGACGACGACTACGGCTATGACGACTACGACGAGGAGTACGCCGCCGAGGACGGTTACGGCTACGACGAGTCCGGCTATGCCGATGCCGGATACGACCGCTACGCCGACTACGACGACCGTTCCGGCTATGCCGACCCGCGGCGGTCTGCTCAGGAGCCGGTCCAGCAGCCGGTCGCCCGGCCCGGGGTCCCACCCGTTCCACAGCCGATCACGCAGCCGGGCGCCCAGCCTGGCGACCAGCCTGGACGCCCGGCCGAACGACGGCCCGAGCCCCGACGGGCGGCTTCCGGTGTCGACGAGACCGCCGTGATGGCTCCGATCGAGCGCGACCCTTCGCCCGCGCCGCGGCCGGCTCCGGCTCCCGCTCCGGCCCCCGCTCCGGCTCCCGCTCCGGCCCCGGCACCTGCCCCGACGCGGGACGGGCAGATCGGCCGCCGCGTGGCAGGCCGCCAGGCGCCGCCCCCCGCCCCCCAGCCCCAGCAGCCTTCGGTCCCTCAGCCTCCGCCCGCGCCGCAGCGGTCCGCCCCGCACCGGTCGGCCCAGCGCCCGCCCGCACCCCAGCCGCCTGCGCCGGACGCACCCGCGCGGTCCCGGCAGGAGCGATCCCGACAGGAGTGGCCCGCGCCCCCACGCCCTGCACAGGAGCGCCCGGCGCCGGAGCGTCCCGCGCAGGAGCGGCCCGCCCCCGAGCAGCCGGTGCGCGAGCGACCCGCCCCCCAGCGCCCGGCGCCGCAGCGCCCGGCACCCCAGCGCTCGACGCCTCAGCACCAGGCTCCGCAGCCGCCGCCACCCGAGCAGCCCCAGCCGGGGCAGGGTGCGCCGGGTCGTGGCCCGGGCGGCCAGGATCCTTGGGGTCGCCGGCAGGAGCCGCCTCAGCGACGCTCGCGTGGCTACGACAACCGCTACGACGACCGCCGCAACGACAGCCACGACGAGTTCGCCGACCGTCGATACCGGCGTGACAGCAGCTACTCGGGCTACCCGGGTCAGCCGCAGCCTGGTCAGCAGCCGGCCCCGCCGCGCGCGCCACGGCCGGCGCCGCGCCCGGCACCCCAGCCCGAACCCCAGCCCGAGCCGGCACCCGCACCGCCGTCGAGCCGGCAGTCGGGTCGACGGGTGGCGCAGGAGCCCGAGGCGTACGACCCCTACTCCTTCGACTCCTACGGTCCCCAGGACCGCGCCGAGTCTCAGGCTCCGCGCGCGCCCCGGGGACGCCAGCGTCGCCAGCAGGACCAGGACTACGACGACCCGGCCTACGCCGGGTACGAGCAGGACTACGACCAGGCTCATGACCAGGCTCACGACCAGGCTCATGACCCGGCCTACACCCAGGGCTACGACTACGACGATGCCTACGACCGTGGCTATGACGACCGCTACGACGACCGCTACGACGACGCCTACGACAGGTCGGCCGGTGGCGACCGCCGGGACCGGGGCGGAGCCTTCCTCGAGGGCTCCGGAGCGGCGATCGTGGTGCACCTCACGCTGGTGATCCTCGCGATCTGGTTGACCTGGGCCTACGGGACCTCAGTCATCTGACAGGTTCGAAGGCAGGTCAACCCGCCGAAACTCCCACCTTGCCGTCAGGTCTGCTGACCTGATGAGGGATAATGGAAGCGCAATGCGCGCTCCGAGGCCATCCGGCAGGTGAGCGCCGACACGCGAGACACGGAAGAAGGTGCCGCATGGCGGCGATGAAGCCGCGGACGGGAGACGGTCCGCTGGAGGTCACCAAGGAAGGTCGGGGCATCGTGATGCGCGTCCCGCTCGAGGGTGGTGGCCGGTTGGTCGTCGAACTGAACGCCGAAGAGGCCGCTGCGCTCGGCGAAGAGATCAAAGGTCTTGGGCTGAACGCGTAGATGACCACAACGCTGCCGTCACAGGCTCTGCCGTCGCAGGTCACGCCGCCCACCTTCACGCTCAGCCCGCTCGGTCCGGAGAGCCTCGATGCCGAGATCATCGCGCTCCCGGTCATCCCCGGCGAGGATGCGCTGGTCATCGGTCCTGGGGCCGCCGACCTGGGCGACGATCACGACCTTCTGGGTCACCTCGAGTTCGAAGGTGCCACCGGCAGTGCCGGTGAGGTGACGACGTACGCGGTCACCGGCTCCGGCGCTCTGCGCCGGATCCTCCTGATCGGTGTCGGCGCGCAACGTCGCGACGACTTCCGGCGGGCGGGCGCCGCGTTGGCTCGTGCCGTGCGAGACCGGTCAGAGGTCGTCACGACCATTCCGGCAGTCGATCCCGAGGTCGGGCTGGAGCCTTTCGTGGCCGGCGCGACGCTGGGTTCCTTCCTCTTCCACTGGCGCTCCGAGGGAGCGCCGTGGACGCCGGTGGAGACGATCACCCTGGCCGACCTCGGCGACGACCAGGCGGCAGCGTTGGACCGGGCTCAGGCGATCGCGCGCGCCCGGTTGGGCGCGCGCATATTATCCACCGTCCCCAGCCAACAGCACA
>NZ_JBHVKJ010000104.1:0-8671 GCF_042798275.1 Nocardioides sp. NPDC057767
GTTGAGGGTCCAGGCTGGTGACGTACGTGCCGTCCCCCTGGCGCACGTCGAGGATGCCGCGAGCGTCCTTCGCCCGGCTCACCAGGGAACGGCGCGACAGCGTGACCCGGGCGGCCCAGACGTTCGGCTGGCCGGTGGTGACCGGCAAGGCCGCGGCGCAGCGGCCGGTGCGGTGGGAGGTGCTGGGTCCGGACGTACGTGCCGAGCGCTGCGACCTGGTCGTCGACGGCACCTGCGACGGCATCCTGGTCGAGTACTGGCACGGCAAGGCGTCCCCGGGGAAGGGTCCCTGGCGCCCGGCCCGCTGGGTGGTGGTGCGGGTCCCTGCTCACCTGCCCAAGACTGCCGCGATGATCGGGCTCTCGCCGGGCTCCGGCAACACCGGCACCGGCCGCGTCCCGACCCCCGTCTTCTTCCCGCCCGAGTTCCGCGCCAAGACCAACGTGACCACCCCGGACGGCGCCGTCATCGCGGCCGACGAGGACCACGCCCGGTCGCTGTCCCGGTTCGCCAGCCACGTCGTCGACGAGCGCCTGTGGGTGGTGGCGCGCGCGGACGCGATCACCGTCACCACCGACATCGAGCCCGACGTGGAGGAGCTGCTCCGTCGCGTACGCCTGGCGCGCGATGTCGCCGCCGTCCTCAGGCCGATCCCGGAGCTCTCCTGAGGTCTCGGAAATCTCTTGACCTCAAGTCAACTTGAGCAGGTTGAATCGAGGCATGCGAGCGATCAGACAGCACGAGTTCGGTGGTCCGGAGGTCCTGCACCTCGAGGAGGTGCCCGACCCGACGCCAGGTCCGGGCCAGGTACGCATCAGGGTGGAGGCCGCCGGCGTCCACCGCCTCGACACCTCGATCCGAGCGGCCGACCTCCCGCCGACCATGCCGCGACCGGAGCTGCCGATGACTCCGGGCCGTGAGGTCGCCGGGGTGGTCGACGAGATCAGTGAAGGCGTCGACCCGGCCTGGCGGGGCGCGAAGGTCGTCGCCCACCTCGGTCCGGGAAGCAGCGGCGGCTATGCCGAGCTCGCGATCGCCGACGAGAAGCAGCTCTACCGTCGTCCCGAGGGTCTCGACTCGGCCACGGCGGTCGCCGCGATCGGCACCGGACGCACCTCTGCGGCGGTGCTCGAGGCCGCCCAGATCACTCCCGACGACGTCGTCGTGGTCACCTCGGCGGCCGGTGGCATGGGTGCGATCCTGCTCCAGGGCATCCGCAACGCGGGCGCACGCGCGGTCGGGCTCGCGGGTTCGGAGACAAAGCTCGAGATCGCCCGCGGCTTCGGCGCGCAGACGGCGATCGACTACCGCGCGGACGGCTGGCTGGAGAGCCTTCGCTCAAAGGAGCCCCGCATCACTGTTCTTCTCGACGGGGTCGGGGGTGACGTACCCAGGCAGGTCTATGCCCACCTCGACGACGACGGCCGGATGGTCCGGTTCTCCGGTGACCAGGACGGCTACGAGGGCGCCGCGAAGATCATCGACATCCTCGGCCCCTGGGTCCAGGGCCGGATCAAGGAGTTCGAGCAGGCCTCGCTCGAGGCCGCCGCTGACGGCTCCCGCACGCCGTACGTCGGCTCCGCCTTTCCGCTCGCCGAGGCCGCGGACGCCCATCGCGCGCTGGAGGCCCGGGAGACGACCGGCAAGGTCGTGCTCCTGACGTGAGAGGTGTCCGCGCCTAGAGCGGAAGTCGGCCCCTGGAGCCTGTCCCGGATACCCTTGGGCGCGTGAGCAGCAACAAGACGACCGCGCACGCCGTCGAACCCCTGGGCGTCGCCGTCCTCGGCTGCGGTGTGGTGGGGTCCCAGGTGGTCCGGCTCCTGCTCGAGGGCGACGCGGATCTCGCCGCCAGAGTGGGTGCGCCGCTGGAGCTCAGGGGCGTGGCCGTGCGCCGCCTCGACGCTCCGCGCGACGTCGAGGTCCCCGCCGAGCTGCTGACGACGGACGCCCATGGCCTGGTCGCCCGCGACGACGTCGACCTCGTGGTCGAGGTGATCGGCGGCATCGAGCCGGCCCGCGGCCTCATCCTCGAGGCGCTGGAGAGCGGCGCGAGCGTCGTGACCGCCAACAAGGCGCTCCTCGCCGAGGACGGCCCGACGCTCTACGAGGCCGCCGAGAAGGCCGGCACCGATCTCTACTACGAGGCCGCCGTCGCCGGCGCGATCCCGATCCTGCGCCCGCTGCGCGACTCGCTCGTCGGCGACCACGTCACCAAGGTGATGGGCATCGTCAACGGCACCACCAACTACATCCTCGACAAGATGGACACCTACGGTGCCGGCTTCGAGGAGGCGCTCGCCGAGGCCCAGGAGCTCGGCTACGCCGAGGCCGACCCGACCGCCGACGTCGAGGGCTTCGACGCTGCCGCGAAGGCCGCCATCCTGGCGAGCCTCGCCTTCCACACCCGGGTGACCGCCAGCGACGTCTACCGCGAGGGCATCACCGAGGTGACCGCCGGCGACGTCGCCTCCGCCAAGGCCATGGGCAGCGTCGTCAAGCTGCTCGCGATCGCCGAGCTCGACGGTGACGACGTCTCCGCGAGGGTCCACCCGGTGATGATCCCGCGCACCCACGCGCTGGCGACCGTACGCGGCGCCTACAACGCCGTCTTCGTCGAGTCCGCCTCCGCGGGTGACCTGATGTTCTACGGCCAGGGCGCGGGCGGCGAGCCGACCGCCAGCGCGGTCCTGGGCGACCTGGTCACGGTCGCTCGCCACAAGGCTCTCGGCGCCCGCGGCTTCGGTGAGTCCGCCTACGCCGCCCGAGCGGTGCGCCCGATGGGCGAGACCGTCACCCGCTACCACGTCAGTCTCGACGTGGCCGACAAGGCCGGCGTGCTCGCCGCCGTCGCGACCGCCTTCTCCGAGCACGGTGTCTCGATCAAAGCCGTTCGCCAGGAAGGCAGGGGAGAGGATGCCCAGCTCGTCGTCGTCTCCCACGAGGCCCCCGATGCCGCGCTCGCGGCGACCGTGCAGCACCTGCGCGAGATGGAGTACGTCCGCGACGTCGCCTCGGTGATGCGCGTAGAAGGAGCAGTCTGATGACCACAAGCCAATGGCGCGGCGTGATCGAGGAGTATCGCACCCTCCTCGACATCCCCCAGGACACCCCGGCGGTGACGCTCGGCGAGGGCGGCACCCCGCTGGTCCACTCCGAGTGGCTCTCCGGCGCCACCAAGGGTGAGGTGTGGCTGAAGGTCGAGGGCCAGAACCCGACCGGCTCGTTCAAGGACCGCGGCATGACCGCGGCCATCTCCGTCGCCGTCCACGAGGGTGCCAAGGCTGTGGTCTGCGCCTCGACCGGCAACACCTCCGCGTCGATGGCCGCCTACGCCGCCAAGGCCGGGATCACCCCGGTCGTGCTCGTCCCCAACGGCAAGATCAGTGCCGCCAAGATGGCCCAGGCGCTGGTCCACGGCGCCGAGGTGGTCAAGGTGCGCGGCAACTTCGACGACTGCCTCAAGCTTTCCCGTGCGCTCGCCGACAGCTACCCGGTCGCGCTGGTCAACTCCGTCAACCCGGTCCGCCTGGAGGGCCAGAAGACGGCGGCCTTCGAGGTCGTCGACCGTCTCGGCGACGCCCCCGACTACCACCTGATGCCGATCGGCAACGCCGGCAACCTGTCCGCCTACTGGCTCGGCTACGAGCAGTACGCAGCGGCCGGCCACGCCACCAAGACCCCGGTCATGCGTGCCTTCCAGGCCGAGGGCGCGGCGCCGCTCGTGCTCGGCCACCCGGTCGAGCACCCGGAGACCAGGGCGACCGCGATCCGCATCGGCAACCCGGCCTCGTGGCAGCTCGCCGAGGCCGCCGCCGCCAAGTCCGGTGGCCGTTTCCGCGCGCTCTCCGACGACCAGATCCTCTCCGCCCAGGCCCTGCTGGCCCGCAACGACGGCGTCTTCGTCGAGCCCGCCTCGGCAGCCGGTGTCGCCGGGCTGCTCGCCGACCTCGAGCTGGGTGAGACGTACGCGGGGGCCACCACGGTCATCACCGTGACGGGTCACGGGCTCAAGGACACCGCCACCGCGCTCGAGTTCTTCGGCGAGCTCCCCGAGATCGTCATCGACGCCGACCTCGAGGCCGCGGCCGCCGCCGCAGGGCTCGCGTAGCACCGATGACGTTCGTAGAAGGCCCGGTGACCGTCACCGTCCCGGCCACCTCCGCCAACCTCGGTCCCGGCTACGACTCCCTCGGCCTCGCGCTCGACCTGCGTGACGAGCTCACCGGCGAAGTGGTCTCGACAAGCTCGACCACCGGGCAACGGACCTTGGAGGTCACGGTCGAGGGAGCCGGCGAGGGGATGGTCCCGCTCGACGAGTCCCACCTGGTCGTACGCTCCATGCGGGCCGCCTTCGAGATCATCGGCAAGCAGCCGGCCGGTCTCCGGCTCCACTGCCGCAACCGGATCCCGCACGCGCGCGGCCTGGGCTCGTCCTCGGCCGCGATCATCGGCGGGCTCGTGCTCGCCCGGGCGCTGGTCGCCGGTGGCGAGCTGATCCTCGACGACGAGACGCTCTTCCAGATGGCCGCGGAGATCGAGGGGCACCCCGACAACGTGGCGCCCGCCTTCCACGGTGGCTTCACGATCGCGGGTGAGGACGACGGCTTCTTCGCGGTCCGCACCGCCGTCGATCCCCGGGTCAGCGTCGTGGTCTTCGTGCCCGCGACCGGCGTCGAGACCAAGGCCGCCCGCGGCCTGCTGCCCGAGACGGTCCCACACTCCGACGCGGCGGCCGACGCGGGACGTACGGCTCTCCTGGTCGCGGCGCTGAGCGATGCGCCCGAGCACCTGCACCGCGCGACCCGCGACTTCCTCCACCAGGAGTACCGCCGACCCGCCATGCCGGAGTCGCTCGCGCTGGTCGACGAGCTGCGCGCCGACGGCGTCGCGGCCATCGTCTCGGGCGCCGGCCCGACGGTCCTGGCGTTCAGCAGCGGCGTCGAGTCGGCCGAGACGACCAAGCTCGCCGCCCGCTGTCCGGCGGGCTGGGCCTGCCATGCGCTGAGCGTCGACA
The DNA here is from genome assembly GCF_042798275.1 of Nocardioides sp. NPDC057767. Classification (NCBI taxonomy): domain Bacteria; kingdom Bacillati; phylum Actinomycetota; class Actinomycetes; order Propionibacteriales; family Nocardioidaceae; genus Nocardioides; species Nocardioides sp. NPDC057767. The sequence continues at coordinate 5,015 of NZ_JBHVKJ010000104.1, forward strand.
TGGACGGCGTACGCATCCTCTGACCCGCCCTCCGGGCCCCTGCTGTGACGGGTGCCACGCGTGTTAGCCTGGACATACATTCGTCGGGCCGCTCAGGTCCATGGGTGTGACATCCCCCTTTCGTGCCGTGCCACTTCGGTTGGCGCGCATCGGCGCGTCAGGGGTTCTGACAAGACGAGCCGTCGGCGTCGTACGCCGATCGGCGATACGTGGGAAAGGACTCACGTGACTGAGACCACGGAATCCACTGCGCCGGAGCCGAACGCAGCCCCGAAGAAGCGCGGTGGCCTTGGCGGAATGCTCCTCGCCGACCTCAAGGCGATGGCGAACGGCATGGGCATCAGCGGGGCGAACTCGATGAAGAAGGCCCAGCTGATCGACGCGATCAAGGCTGCCCAGAGCAGCCGCGCCCAGTCGGCGCCCGCCCCGGCCGAGAAGACCGAGCGGCCTGCCGCCGAGAAGGCTGCGGAGAAGCCCGCAGACAAGCCGGCCGAGAAGGCCGAGAAGGCCGAGAAGCCCGCGGAGAAGTCCGCCGAGGCTGCTGACGCCGGCAGCGAGGGTGCCCAGCGCCCGCGTCGCCAGCGCAACCAGAACCAGAACAAGAGCACCGGCCAGGGCGGCCAGTCCGGCCAGTCCGGCCAGGGTGGCCAGGGCGGTCAGTCGGGCCAGGGCGGTCAGCCCGCAGGCGGTGGCCAGGGCAAGGGCCCAGCGAAGGCCGGCCAGCCCGCCGCGGAGAAGAAGAACGAGGACGCCCCGAAGGAGAAGCCGGCCGAGTCGGCCGACGACGCGGGCGACGACGACCAGGGCGAGGGCGGCAGCCGCCGCAACCGGCGCCGTCGTGGCCGCGACCGCGACCGCAACCGCCCGGGCCGCGGCGAGCCGGACACGACCATCCTCGAGGACGACGTGCTGGTGCCCGCAGCGGGCATCTTGGACGTACTCGACAACTACGCCTTCGTCCGCACCTCCGGCTACCTGCCCGGACCCGACGACGTCTACCTCTCCCTGTCGCTGGTCAAGCGCCTCGGCCTGCGCCGTGGTGACGCGATCGTCGGCCAGGTGCGTCAGCCCCGTGAGGGCGAGCGCAAGGAGAAGTACAACCCGATGGTGCGCATCGACTCCGTCAACGGTGCCGACCCCGAGGTCGCCAAACACCGTGTGGAGTTCGACAAGCTCGCTCCGGTCCACCCCGACCAGCGGCTGCGCCTCGAGGGCGGTGCCGACCCGGTCACCGGCCGGGTCATCGACCTGGTCGCGCCGATCGGCAAGGGTCAGCGCGGCCTGATCGCCTCTCCGTCGAAGGCTGGCAAGACCACGGTCCTGCACGCCATCGCCGGAGCGGTCACCGCCAACAACCCGGAGTGCCACCTGATGGTGGTGCTCGTCGACGAACGCCCCGAGGAGGTCACCGACTTCGAGCGCAGCGTCAAGGGTGAGGTCATCGCCTCCACCTTCGACCGGCAGCCCGCCGACCACACCGTGGTCGCCGAGCTGGCCATCGAGCGGGCCAAGCGTCTGGTCGAGCTCGGCCACGACGTGGTCGTCCTGCTCGACGGGCTGACCCGTCTGGGCAAGGCCTACAACCTCTCCGTCCCCGCCTCGGGCCGGATCCTCGGTGGCGGCGTCGACTCCGCGGCGCTCTACCCGACCAAGCGGTTCTTCGGTGCGGCCCGCAACGTCGAGGACGGTGGCTCGCTGACCATCCTCGCCACGGCCGCGGTGGAGACCGGTTCGAAGACCGACGAGATCATCTTCGAGGCGTTCAAGGACACCGCCAACTCCGAGCTGCGGCTGAGCGAGGACTACGCCGAGGCCGGGATCTTCCCTGCCGTCGACGTCAGCGCCTCGGGCACCCGCCGCGACGACCTGCTCTTCGCCGGTGGCGAGGGCGACGCGGTGCGCAAGCTGCGCGCCTCGCTGGCCACGCTCGACGGCGCCAAGGCCGCCTCGGTCCTGGTCGAGAAGGTCGCCGGTTCCGCGACCAACATGGTGCTGCTCAACGAGGTCGCCAAGAGCTGAGACGACCGTAGCGAGGTCGAGCGCCCTGGGTCCGCCGGGAATTATTGGCGGCCCCAGGCGTTCACATACACTGAATCCTCGGTGCCGGTTCACGTCCCGCAACCTGCGGCGGCGACCCGGAGCCCAATGTCTTGAGAGGAACCTCATGAAGTCCGACATCCACCCGACGTACGTCGAGACCCAGGTCACCTGCACCTGCGGCAACTCGTTCACCACCCGCAGCACCGTGGCCGAGGGCACCATCCGTGCCGACGTCTGCTCCAACTGCCACCCGTTCTACACGGGCAAGCAGAAGATCCTCGACACCGGCGGTCGCGTGGCTCGCTTCGAGGCTCGCTTCGGCAAGCGCAACAAGTAGCTGCTTCCCAGCGCCGGCCCCTGCATTCGCGGGTGGCCGGCGCTGGCGTATTTCAGCGGCACACACGGTTTGAAACACACTCCCGGGCGGAGATGTCCCGCCGGAGCGAAGCGGAGGCGCACATGACGCAGTTTGAAGCAGTCGAAGGGCTGATCGAGGAGCACGAGGGGCTGGAGAAGCGGCTCGCCGAGCCCGAGACCCATGCCGACGCGCGCCTGGCGAAGAAGCTCAACCAGAGGTACGCCGAGCTGAGCTCGATCATCGACGCCTACCGCTCCTGGCAGCAGCTGGGTGACGACATCGAGGCCGCCCGCGAGCTGGCGGCGGAGGACCCCGCGTTCGCCGAGGAGGCCGATGCGCTGGTGCCGCAGCGCGAGGCGGCCGAGGAGCGGCTGCGTCGCCTGCTGGTGCCCCGCGACCCGACCGACGACAAGGACGCGATCCTCGAGGTGAAGTCGGGTGAGGGTGGCGAGGAGTCGGCGTTGTTCGCCGGCGACCTGCTGCGGATGTACACCCGCTATGCCGAGCGCCAGGGCTGGAAGCTCGAGTTCCTCGACGCCACCGAGTCCGACCTCGGCGGCTACAAGTCGGTCACCGTCGCGGTGAAGGCGAAGGGCAACCCCGAGCCCGGCCGCGCTCCCTACGCGCTGCTCAAGTTCGAGGGTGGCGTGCACCGGGTCCAGCGGGTGCCGGTCACGGAGTCGCAGGGCCGGGTGCACACCTCGGCCGCCGGCGTACTGGTGGTCCCCGAGGCCGAGCCCGTCGACGTCGAGATCAACGACAACGACCTCCGCATCGACGTCTACCGCTCCTCCGGCCCCGGCGGCCAGTCGGTCAACACGACCGATTCGGCGGTCCGGATCACCCACATCCCCACTGGCATCGTCGTCTCGATGCAGAACGAGAAGTCGCAGCTGCAGAACAAGGAGCAGGCGATGCGCGTGCTGCGCTCGCGTCTGCTCCAGGCCGCGCAGGACGCCGCCGACGCGGAGGCCTCCGACGCCCGCCGCTCCCAGGTGCGCACCGTCGACCGCTCCGAGCGCATCCGGACCTACAACTTCCCGGAGAACCGCATCTCCGACCACCGCACCGGCTACAAGTCCTACAACCTCGACCAGGTCCTCGACGGTGACCTGGAGCCGGTCATCGGCAGCGCCGTCGACGCCGACCTGGCCGCGCGCCTGGCCTCGCTCGGCCACCCCGTCGGCGCCACCGGCGCCCGCATCCTCGCCACCCTCGCCCACGAGCTGCGCCGCCGCGAGGCCCGCTGGGGCCTGGAG
>NZ_JBHVKJ010000105.1:0-8549 GCF_042798275.1 Nocardioides sp. NPDC057767
AGGGAAGTGACGGTTTTCCTGCGTACCTAGACGAACCGTCACAACCCGAGCTGGCCGGCCAGGGTCGTCAGATGGAGCTCGAAGAGGCCGGCCGGGTCACCGAAGCGGTCGGGGCCGAACTGACCGAAGACCTCGAAGCTGACGCGTCCGAAGAGGCTGGTCCAGACGAGTACGCCGCGGGTGAGCGCAGCATCGGGCAGATCGAGACCGAGCTGGTCGCGGATGCCCTGGAGCCCGACGGCGAGCGCGGGCGAGATCCCGTCGTCTCCCTCCGGCACGGTCAGCCGGCCGGCGGCGAGCGCGCCGGCACACACCCGCAGCATCGCGGTCGGGACGCGGGCGCCCGGCACGCTGGTGCGCTCGTCCGGCGCGGCGTAGCCGGGGACGGGTGACCCGAAGAGCAACGCGTACGTCGCCGGCTCGGCGAGCGCCCAGGTCCTGACCGCGCGGCCGAGCGCCAGGAACTGGGCGCGGTGGTCGTCCTCGGGGGCGGCCGCGACGGCAGCGTCGACGGCGTCGCCGAGCTCGTCGTAGCCGGAGACGAGAAGCAGGGTCAGCAGCTCGTCGCGGTTCTTGACGTAGCGGTAGACGGCCGAGGAGACCACCCCGAGGTCGCGGGCCACCGCGCGCAGCGAGAGCGCGGCGGCGCCGTGGACCGCCAGGTGCTCGCGGCCGATCCGGACGATCTCGTCCATGGTCTGCGCCCGCGCCCGCTCGCGTGGGGTGCCGTCTCGTGAGGTGGCTGTCATGGCGCCATCGTGTCCCGATCGAGAGAGCGCTGTCAACAAAAGTGAGCAGTGCTCTTGCATTTGTCGACGACCCACGCCAGACTCTTTCCGAGAGCACTGCTCTCGGAGTCTCCACAGGTGGTTCCTGAGCCTGTCGAAGGGCTCGACCACCGAAACCAAGGACACAGCCATGAACAGCACCTACCTCGTCATCGGCGCCGGCCCCGTCGGCGCAACCATCGCCCAGCAGCTCGCCGCCCGCGGCGACCGCGTACGCCTCCTCACCCGCTCCGGGAGCGGTCCGGTGCACGAGAGCATCGAGCGCCTCCGCGGGGACGCCACCGACGCCGAGACGGTCACCCGGGCGGCCACCGGAACCCGCGCGGTCTTCCACTGCATGCACGGCAGCGCCTACGCCGCGGAGACGTGGCGCGCCGAGCTCCCGCGAGCCGGGAAGATCGTGCTCGAGGCCGCCGGACAGGCCGGCGCCGTGGTCGTCTTCCCGGAGAGCCTCTACGCCTACGGCCACGTCACCGGCCCGATGACCGAGCAGACCCCGCGGAACGCCGACTTCGGCAAGCCCGCGGTGCGCGTCGAGCTGCTCCGCGCCCGCGACGCCTCCCCGACACCGACCGTCAGCGTCGCGGCCTCGGACTTCTACGGCCCGCTGGTGCGTACCGCCCACGCCGGCGAGCGGATGGTCCCGACGGTGCTGGCCGGCCGCACCATGCGCGTCCTCGGCGACCCGGACGCACCGCACTCGTGGACGTACGTCCCGGACCTCGGCGCCGCGATGATCAGGGCGGCCGACGAGGAGAGCCTGTGGAACTCCTTCCTGCACGCTCCCACCGCCCCGGCGATCTCCCAGCGCGACCTCGTCCGTCTCTATGCCCACGTCGCCGGGGTCGAAGCGCCGCGGGTCGGCCGGATCCCCACCTGGGCGCTGAAGGCGATCGGGGCGGTGCATGCCGGCACCCGGGAGCTGGCCGAGATGGTCTACCAGTTCGACAAGCCGTTCGTTCTGGACTCCTCGGCCAGCGAGTCGCGTCTCGGCCTGTCCCCCACCCCGCTCGAGACCGGGGCCAAGGCGACGGTGGACTGGTGGCGTACGCAGGCCTGAGCGGGATGGGGCTAGCGGGCGCTCCAGCCGCCGTCGATGGCCCACGAGGCACCGGAGACCATCGAGGCGTCAGGGCCGGTGAGCCAGCCGACCAGAGAGCCGACCTCGTCGGGCTCGACCAGCCGCTTCACCGCCACGTCCTGCAACAGCACCCGCTCGACGACCTCGGAGGCATCCACACCGTGCACCTCTGCCTGATCGGCGATCTGCTTCTCCACCAGCGGCGTACGCACGTAGCCGGGGTTGATGCAGACGCTGGTCACGCCGTGCGGACCGCCCTCGAGGGCGGTGACCTTCGAGAGTCCCTCCAGACCGTGCTTGGCCGAGACGTAGGCGCTCTTGAAGGGGGAGGCGACCAGGCCGTGCACGGAGGAGATGTTGACGATGCGGCCCCAGCCGTTGGCGTACATGTAAGGCAATGCGGCCCTGACCAGCAGGAACGGCGCGACCAGCATGATCGAGTGGATCCTGCGGAAGTCGTCGGGATCGAACTTCTCGATGGGGCTGACCCGCTGGATGCCGGCGTTGTTGACCAGGACGTCGACCTCGAGGGTGAGGTCGTCGAGCTCGTGGGTGGCGGTCAGGTCGACCACCCACGCCTCGCCGCCGATCTCCTCGGCGAGGGCGTGGGCGGCGTCGCCGGCCAGGTCGGCGACGACGACCCGCGCGCCGCGGGCGGCGAGCTCGCGGGCCACCGCCGCACCGATCCCCGACGCGCCGCCGGTGACCAGGGCCCGCCGGCCCTGCAGCGTACGTCCGGGATCGACGGCGCCCGAGATGGTCGAGGTCACGCCGGGCTCACCTCGCGTGCGGCCTCACGATCGGCGTCGGCCCGGTCCAGCGCACGCAGCGAGGCGCCCTTCGTCTCCTTGAGGGTGAGGACGACGAGCGCGGTGATGATGCCCGCCACGGCGAGGTAGACCGCGGTGTTGGTCCAGGTGCCGGTGTCCTTGAGCCAGGCGATGGCCAGCAGCGGTGCGAGGGAGCCGGCGAAGATCGAGGTCACCTGGTAGGAGATCGAGATGCCGGAGTAGCGCATCCGGGTCGGGAACATCTCGGCCATGATCGCGGGCTGGGTGGAGTACATCAGGGCATGGATCGCCAGGCCGGCGATCAGCGCGGCGCAGATCGCCACGTTGCTCTTGGTGTCGAGCATCGGGAAGGCCCAGAAGCCCCAGGTCGCGCCGAGCACCGCCCCGACCAGGTAGACCGGCTTGCGGCCCACCCCGTCGGCGAGACGGCCGACGGCGAGGATGAAGAAGAAGTGGCAGGCGTGCGCGATCGCGATCAGACCGAGGAGCGCCCCCTGGTCCATCTTCTGGTCCTCGACCAGGTAGACGATCGAGAACGACACCACCAGGTAGTACATGATGTTCTCCGCGAACCGCAGACCCATGCCCTTCAGCACCCCGAGCGGGTAGCGGCGCAGCACCTCGAAGACGCCGTAGCCGGCCGAGGCGGCGTCGCTCTGCTCGGCCTTGGCCTCCTCGAAGATCGGCGAGTCGGTGACCGAGCGGCGGATGAAGTAGCCGACCAGGACCACGACGGCCGAGAGCCAGAACGCGACGCGCCAGCCCCAGGCCAGGAACGCGGCGTCCGACAGCGTGATGGTCATCAGCGTGAGCACCAGCGTGGCGAGCAGGTTGCCCACCGGCACCGCGGCCTGCGGCCACGCGGCCCAGGTAGCCCGCCGCTCGTCGGGAGCGTGCTCGGCGACCAGCAGGACGGCGCCGCCCCACTCACCACCCAGCGCGAGCCCCTGCACGAACCGCAGCAGCACCAGCGCGATCGGTGCGGCCAGACCGATCTGGTCGTACGTCGGCAGGCAGCCCATCAGCACGGTGGCGACACCGATCAGCATGATGGTCAGCTGCAGCGTGTACTTGCGGCCGAGGCGGTCGCCGATGTGGCCGAAGACGACGCCGCCCAGCGGCCGGGCGACGAACCCGATGGCGTAGGTCACGAAGGCCGCGATGATCGCGTCGTAGGCGTTGCCGGTGGCCGGCATGATCACCTTGGCGAAGACGAGCGCCGAGGCGGTGGCGTAGAGGAAGAAGTCGTACCACTCCACGACCGTGCCGGCCATGGAGGCCGCCACGGTCCTGCGGAGCAGGCTCTGGTCGTTGGGGGCGGCGGTGGCGCCCGGCTGTGTCATGGACATGGCTGGGAGTGTGACAGTGATCATAATGTGCTTGCAACGCTCATGTTGGCACACGCGATGAACGGAAATGCACATCGCAGGCTAGGGTGACCCGATGGCCACGACCTCGCCGACGCCGCCGTCCGCCGACCAGCTGCTGGTGCTGCTGGAGGTCGCCCGCAGCGGCCGCTTCACCGCCGCCGCCCGCTCGCTCGGCCTGACCCACACGACGGTCAGCCGCAACATCTCCGCGCTCGAGCGTGCCCTCGGCGGCCGGGTCCTGGTGCGTGGCTCCGACGGGTGGGCGCTGACCGCCCTCGGCGAGCGCGCGGCACGAGCGGCCGAGGGCGTCGCCGAGTCGCTGGCCCGGCTGGCCGCGGACGAGCCCGCCGACCCGGTGGCCGGCGTGGTCAGGATGTCGACGACCGACGGGTTCGCTGCGTACATCGCCTCACCGGCGGTCGCCGCGCTGCGGCAGGACCATCCCGAGCTCGCGGTCGAGATCGTCACCGTGACCCGGCAGGCGGCGCAGCACCGCTCCGGCGTCGACATCGAGGTGGTGGTCGGCGAGCCGGCGGTCATGCGTGGTCGCGCGCTCCACCTCGGTGAGTACGAGCTCGGCCTCTACGGCTCCCCCGGCTATCTGGAGCGCCACGGCACCCCGGGCACGATCGAGGAGGCCGTACGCCACCGCCTGGTCTACTTCGTCGACTCGATGCTCCAGGTCGACGACCTCGACATCCCCCGCCGCCTGCTGCCCGGCATCCGCGACGCCGTCACCTCGACGAACGTGTTCGTCCACGTGGAGGCGACCCGTGCCGGGGCCGGCCTCGGTCTGCTCCCCTGCTTCATGGCCGACCGTCACCCCGACCTCGTCCGGATGCTCCACGAGGAGATCCACCAGCGGCTGCCCTACTGGGCGGTCGTGCATCCCGAGTCCTGGCGCCGGCCGGCCGTGGCCGCGGTCGTGGGCGGCCTGCGACAGCAGATGGCCGAGCAGCAGGATGCGCTCCTCGGCCGGACCCGCGAGGGCGACCAGAGCTGACGACGCCGAGGCTCCATCGTCACGGCTTCTTAACGTCCACTAACTGGGCGAAATCGTCCCATAACCTGGACGAAGCACTTCGGATGGGTACCGTGGCCGCCATGTTCAAGAAGGTGTTGGTAGCCAACCGCGGCGAGATCGCGATCCGAGCTTTCCGTGCAGGCTTTGAGCTCGGCGCCAAGACGGTCGCCGTCTTTCCCTACGAGGACCGGGGCTCAGAGCACCGGCTGAAGGCCGACGAGGCCTACCAGATCGGGGAGCTCGGTCATCCGATCCGGGCGTATCTCGATCCCGACGCGATCGTCGAGGTCGCCAAGCAGAGTGGCGCGGACGCCATCTACCCGGGTTACGGGTTCCTCTCCGAGAACCCGGCGCTGGCCGAGGCCTGCGCCCGGGCGGGGATCACGTTCATCGGGCCGTCGGCGGAGGTCCTCACCCTGACCGGCAACAAGGCCACCGCCATCGCGGCGGCCAAGGCTGCCGGCGTACCCACCCTGCAGTCCGTCGAGCCGTCCACCGACGTCGACCAGCTCGTCTCCGCCGCCTCCGCTCTCCCCTACCCCCTGTTCGTGAAGGCCGTCGCCGGTGGTGGCGGTCGCGGGATGCGGCGCGTCGACGACCCCGAGAAGCTCCGCGAGGCCGTCGAGACCTGCATGCGCGAGGGCGAGGCCGCCTTCGGCGACCCGACCGTCTTCATCGAGCAGGCCGTCGTCGAGCCGCGTCACATCGAGGTGCAGATCCTCGCCGACGGCGAGGGCAACGTCATCCACCTCTTCGAGCGTGACTGCTCGGTGCAGCGTCGCCACCAGAAGGTCGTCGAGATCGCGCCCGCGCCCAACCTCGACCCCGAGCTGCGCGAGCGCATCTGCGCTGACGCCGTGCGGTTCGCCAAGGAGATCGGCTACTCGTGCGCGGGCACCGTCGAGTTCCTGCTCGATCCCGCCGGCAACTACGTCTTCATCGAGATGAACCCGCGCATCCAGGTCGAGCACACCGTGACCGAGGAGGTCACCGACGTCGACCTGGTCCGCTCGCAGATGCGGATCGCCGCCGGCGAGACGCTGGCCGACCTCGGCCTCAGCCAGGACTCCGTGCAGCTGCGCGGCGCAGCGATGCAGTGCCGGATCACCACCGAGGACCCCGCCAACAACTTCCGTCCCGACACGGGCATGATCACCACCTACCGCTCCCCCGGCGGCGCCGGCATCCGCGTCGACGGTGGAACGACGTACGCCGGCGCCGAGGTCTCGCCGCACTTCGACTCGATGCTCGCCAAGCTCACCTGTCGTGGGCGCACCTTCGAGGACGCCGTCACCCGGGCCCGCCGGGCCGTGGCGGAGTTCCGGATCCGCGGTGTCGCGACGAACATCCCGTTCCTGCAGGCGCTGCTCGACGACCCCGACTTCATCGCGGGCTCGATCACGACCTCGTTCATCGAGACCCACCCGCAGCTGCTGACCGCGCGCGCCTCCGGCGACCGCGGCACCAAGCTGCTCACCTACCTCGCCGACGTGACCGTCAACCAGCCGCACGGGGCCGCACCGGTCTCGCTGCACCCGTCCTCGAAGCTGCCGGCGGTGGACATGTCCGTCGCGCCTCCGGCGGGGTCGCGTGACCTCCTGCGCGAGCTCGGGCCGGAGGGCTTCGCGGCCGCGCTGCGTGCCCAGGAGGCGGTGGCGGTCACCGACACCACCTTCCGTGACGCCCACCAGTCGCTGCTGGCGACCCGGGTCCGCACCACCGACCTGCTCGGTGTCGCCGGCCATGTCGCGCGGCTGACGCCGCAGCTGTGGTCGATGGAGGCCTGGGGCGGGGCGACGTACGACGTGGCTCTGCGCTTCCTCTCCGAGGACCCGTGGGAGCGGCTGGCGCAGCTGCGCGAGGCGATCCCCAACATCAACCTGCAGATGCTGCTGCGCGGTCGCAACACGGTGGGCTACACGCCCTACCCGACCGAGGTCACCGACGCGTTCGTCTCGGAGGCCGCGGAGACCGGCATCGACGTGTTCCGGATCTTCGACGCCCTCAACGACGTCTCCCAGATGCGGCCGGCGATCGATGCCGTGCGCTCGACCGGGACCGCTGTCGCCGAGGTGGCGCTGTGCTACACCGGCGATCTCTCCTCCCCGGACGAGAAGCTCTACACGCTCGACTACTACCTGCGACTCGCCGAGGAGATCGTCTCCGCCGGGGCGCACGTGCTGGCGATCAAGGACATGGCCGGGCTGCTGCGGGCGCCCGCGGCGCGCACCCTGGTGACCGCGCTTCGGGAGCGGTTCGACCTGCCGGTGCACCTGCACACCCACGACACCGCCGGTGGCCAGCTGGCCACGCTGACGGCCGCGATCGAGGCCGGCGTCGACGCCGTCGACGCCGCGACCGCATCGATGGCCGGCACCACCTCCCAGCCGCCGCTCTCCTCGCTGGTGGCGGCGACCGACCACACCGCGCGAGCCACCGGCCTCTCGCTGGCGGCGGTCAACTCGCTCGAGCCCTACTGGGAGGCCGTACGCCGCGTCTACGCGCCCTTCGAGTCCGGGCTGCCCGCGCCGACCGGCCGGGTCTACCGCCACGAGATCCCTGGCGGCCAGCTCTCCAACCTGCGTCAGCAGGCGATCGCGCTCGGGCTGGGCGAGAAGTTCGAGCAGATCGAGGACATGTACGCCGCGGCCAACCAGATCCTCGGCCGCGTCCCCAAGGTCACCCCGTCCTCGAAGGTCATCGGCGACCTGGCCCTCTCGCTGGTCGCTGCCGGTGCCGACCCGGCGGCGTTCGAGGCCGACCCGGCTGCGTACGACATCCCGGCCTCGGTCATCGGCTTCCTCAACGGGGAGCTCGGCGACCCGCCGGGTGGCTGGCCCGAGCCGTTCCGCAGCAAGGCCACCGCGGGACGCACCTGGAAGGAGCCGTCGCCGGCGCTGTCGGCCGAGGACGCCGCCGGGCTGGTCTCCGACCGTCGCGGCACGCTCAACCGGCTGCTCTTCCCCGGACCGACGAAGGACTTCAACGAGGCGCGCTCGAAGTGGGGCGACGTGTCGGTGATCTCGACCCTCGACTACCTCTACGGCCTGCGCGAGGGCGAGGAGCACGTCGTCGAGATCTCCGAGGGCAAGACGGTGATCTTCGGGCTCACCGCCGTCTCCGAGCCCGACGAGCGCGGCATCCGCACCGTCATGGCGACGATCAACGGCCACCTGCGTCCGATCGGGGTGCGTGACCGCTCCGTCGCTGCCGAGGTCGCCGCCGCCGAGAAGGCCGACCCCGCCGTACCGGGCCAGGTCGCGGCACCGTTCCAGGGTGTCGTCACCATCACCGTCGCGGCCGGCGAGTCGGTCAAGGCCGGCGACACCGTCGCCACCATCGAGGCGATGAAGATGGAGGCCGCCATCACCGCCCCCATCGACGGCACCGTCTCGCGTCTCGCGTTCTCCGGCACCCAGTCCGTCGACGGCGGCGACCTGGTGCTGGTGCTCGGCTGAGCCGAGACGTCAGCGGCGTCGGCCGAGATGGCACCTG
>NZ_JBHVKJ010000106.1:0-8405 GCF_042798275.1 Nocardioides sp. NPDC057767
GACAGGTGGGGCGGGGTCATCGGCGCCGGGCTGATCGTCATGCTCGCCGACTACCCCGCCATGGCGGGAAAGTGGCGCGCGGTAGCGGTCAGTGGATCTCGGCAAGGGTGCGCGCCTTGTCGAGCAGCGCACCGGTGGTGACGAGGTCCACGACGGCCTTGATGTCGGGGGCCAGGAAGCGGTCGGGCCCGGGGGCCGGGACCAGCGTGCGGATCTGCTCGACCAGCGCGGCACCGACGGCGCCGGGGCGCTCCGGGGCGCGCATGTCGATCGCGCGAGCGGCGGTGAGGATCTCGATGGCGACCACCTGGCGTGCCCCGGAGATCGCGCGCCGGAGCTTGCGGGCCGCGTTCCAGCCCATCGAGACGTGGTCCTCCTGCATCGCGGAGGTCGGAATTGAGTCGACCGAGGCCGGGACGGCCAGGCGCTTGAGGTCGGACACGATCCCGGCCTGGGTGTACTGCGCGATCATGTGCCCCGAGTCGACCCCGGGGTCGTGGGCGAGGAAGGGCGGCAGCCCGTGGTTGCGGGCCTTGTCGAGGAACCGGTCGGTGCGGCGCTCCGAGATCGAGGCGAGGTCGGCGGTGGCGATGGCCAGGAAGTCGAGTACGTAGCCGATCGGTGCGCCGTGGAAGTTGCCGTTGGACTCGACCCGGCCGTCGAGCGTGACCACCGGGTTGTCGACCGCGCTGGCGAGCTCGGTCTCGGCCACCCGGGCGGCGTGGGCCATGGTGTCGCGCACCGCGCCGTGGACCTGGGGCGCACAGCGCAGCGAGTAGGCGTCCTGCACCCGGGTGAAGCCTGTGCCGCGGTGGTCGGCGACGATGCCGCTGCCCGCCAGGACGGCGCGGATGTTGGCGGCCGAGGTCGCCTGGCCGGCGTGCGGACGCAGCGCCTGGAGGTCCTCGGCGAAGACGCTGTCGGTGCCCTGGAGTCCCTCGATGCTGAGCGCTCCGGCGATGTCGGCGGTGGCCACCAGATCGTCGAGGTCAGCGAGCGCCAGGACGAGCATCGCCAGCATCCCGTCGGTGCCGTTGATCAGCGCCAGCCCCTCCTTCTCGCGCAGCTGCACCGGCGTGATTCCGGCGGCGGCCAGCGCGTCGGCCGCGGGCACCAGCTCGCCGGATGCGTTGCGTACGTCGCCCTCGCCCATCGCTGCCAGCGCGCAGTGGGCGAGCGGGGCCAGGTCGCCGGAGCAGCCCAGGGAGCCGTACTCGCCGATGACCGGGGTGATCTGGGCGTTCAGGAGCGCGGCGTAGGTCTCGGCGACCTCGGGGCGCACGCCGGTCCGCCCCGTGGCGAGGGTCGAGAGCCGCAGCAGCATGAGGCCGCGTACGACCTCCTTCTCGATCTCCGCGCCCGAGGATGCCGCGTGCGATCGGACCAGCGAAGCCTGCAGCTGGGCACGGTGCTCGGGCGGGATCGAGGTGTTGGCCAGCGCGCCGAAGCCGGTCGAGATGCCGTAGTGGGGCCGGGCGTCGTGGGCGAGGTCCTCGATGAGCGCGCGGCTCGTGGCCATCGCCTTCAGGGACTCGTCGGTGAGGGTGATGGGGGCGTCATGACGGGCGACGGCGACTACCTGGTCGAAGGTGAGGGCGCCGACCCCGACGGGAACCGTGGTGTTGGTCATGAGGTGAGTGGATCACATCACACTCACGCGGGTGCGCACAGGCCGTTGTCGGCGGCGTCCTTCTCCTGTTGCTCAGGGGTCACGGACTCGGCCGGGACCTCGTCGGGGGAGGCGCTGACCTCGGGGTTCGCAGGCGTGGCGGTGCTCGTCGGCGAGGTCGCCGGGGCGCCTGGCCGGGCGCTCGCCGGGTCGTGCAGGGGGCGGTCCTCGAGCATCCGCTGCCACAGCTCGTCGGCCTTCGGGAGGATCTGGAGCCGGCCCCAGTTGGGATCGCTCTCGGGATAGGCCTGGTTGGGCACCGTCTCGAACTCGATGCTGTCCGGGTCGACGTCGCGCATCTGCGCGGCCAGCTCCGCCAGCCCTGCGACCGAGCCGATGTCGGTGGTGATCGACTTCGACAGCTCGGTGGCGAACGTGGCCAGTCGGCGTGGCCGGGTCAGGGTGCCGGCGGAGAGGACCTTGGTGGCGAGAGCGGTGAGGAAGTACTGCTGACGCCGCATCCTGCCGAGATCGGCGTTGGGGGTGGAGGAGCGGTTGCGTACGTAGTCGAGCGCCTGCTTCCCGCGCAGGTTGTGGGTCCCGGCGGGGAGGAAGATGTTGTGCTCCTCGTCGTCGATCGCCTCGGGGATGCAGATCGTGACGCCACCGACGGCGTCGACCATGCCGCGGAATCCGGCGAAGTCGAGAGCGAGGTAGTGGTCGACCGGGATGCCGGTGAGCAGCTCGGTCTGGCGGGTGGTGCAGATCGGGCCGCCGAGGGCGTAGGCCTGGTTCCAGATCACGTCCTTGGCCTCGGGGATCGTAGTGCCGTCTGGGGCGGTGCACTCGGGCCGGTCGACGAGCGCGTCGCGGGGGATCGAGACTCCGTAGGCCGACTTCCGGTCGGCGGCGACGTGCAGCAGGATCGTGCTGTCGGAGCCGCCCGAGCCGCCCTCGCCGTCGATCGAGCAACCCTTGCAGTCACGTCCGTCGGTGCCGAGGATCAAGATGTTGAGCGGCTGCTTGGGGCCCTCGTCCTGGTTCTCCGGCTCCTCGACGAGATGGTGGATGTCGCCGCCGGAGCCGAGGTTGCGGTTGAGATGGCCGTAGAACGCCCAGGCGCCGATCCCGGTGCCGACCGCCAGGAACAGCATGGTGACCACGACGGTGAGCACGACCGTACGCGTGCCTGATCTCGTCTCCGACCTCATCACCCTCCCTCGCCCGTCCGCGTGAGCAGACCGTCTGCGTGTGCAGCCCACACAGGTTGTACGCGCCAGTGAGCCGAGAGGTTGCTTCTTCAGGTAACGGCAATGTGAAACCATGAGGAAGGCACTGTCCGAAAACCGCGCGTAATTTCTTTCCTGACACGGCAACATGGTGGACATGGATGGGACGACGAGCGTGAACGGACTCGACTTCGAATCGTGCTACCGCGCCGTTCGGTCGCGCGACCGGCGCTTCGACGGCGTCTTCTACACGGCGGTGGCCTCGACCGGGATCTACTGCCGCCCCTCGTGCCCGGCGCGCACCCCGGCGCTGACCAATGTCTCCTTCCACCGCACCGCCGCGGCGGCCCAGGCGGCCGGCTACCGCGCCTGCAAGCGCTGTCGTCCCGACGCCACCCCGGGCAGCCCGGAGTGGGACGTCGCCGCGACCCTGGCCGGCCGCGCGATGCGGCTGATCGCCGACGGCGTGGTCGATCGGGAGGGTGTCGAGGGGCTGGCCCGCCGGGTCGGCTACTCGCCGCGCCACCTGACCCGGCTGCTGACCACCGAGCTCGGCGCCGGCCCCTTGGCGCTGGCGCGGGCGCGGCGCGCGCAGACCGCCCGGACGCTGGTCGAGACCACCGAGCTCGGCTTCGCGGACATCGCCTTCGCGGCGGGCTTCTCGAGCGTACGCCAGTTCAACGACACCGTCCGCGAGGTCTACGCGGCCTCGCCGACCGAGCTCCGCGGGCGCCGTGGCTCGCGACGCCGGGCCGACGGGACGATCGCGCTGCGGCTCGCGGTCCGCACCCCGTTCGCTGGCCGTGCCCTGCACGCCTTCCTGCGCGACCACGTGGTGCCGGGCGTGGAGGTCGCGGGGGTCGAGGACGGGCGGCTGTGGTTCGCCCGCAGCCTCGATCTGCCCAACGGGCCGGGCACGCTGCGCCTCGAGCTCGCCGACATCCCCGAGGGCGAGACGGGCTTCGTCCACGCGACCTTCAAGCTCACCGACCTGCGGGACACCACCGCGGCGGTCGAGCGCGCCCGGCGGCTGCTCGACGCCGACTGCGACCCGCGTGCGGTCGGCGACGTCTTCACCGGCGACCCGGTGATCGGCCCGCTGGCTCTGGCACTGCCGGGGCTGCGGGTGCCCGGCACCGTCGACGGGGGCGAGCTGGCGCTGCGTACGATCGTGGGGCAGCAGGTCTCGGTCGCCGGCGCGCGCACGGTGCTGGCGGGCATCGTCGCCGAGCACGGTCGCCCGATCGCGACCGAGATCGACGGCCTCACCCACCTGTTCCCGTCCGCGGAGACCCTCGCCGCCGCCGACCCCGCCGGCATGCCCATGCCGCGCTCGCGCGGGCGGGCGGTCACCGGTCTGGCCGCGGCGCTCGCCTCGGGCGAGCTCCAGCTCGACCGCGGCACCGACCGCGACGTCGTGCACGAGCAGCTGCTCGGCCTGCCCGGCGTCGGCCCTTGGACCGCCGACTACGTCGCGCTGCGTGCCCTCGGCCACCCCGATGTCTTCCTGCCGACCGACGTCGGCATCCGACGAGCGCTGGAAGTGCTCGGTGCGCGCGCTGCGGATCCCGCCGCGTGGCGGCCGTGGCGCTCGTACGCCCTGCTCTACCTGTGGACTTCACTGACTGCCCTGGAGGAACTCTGATGTGGACCATCATCGACTCGCCCGTCGGCGAGCTCCGGCTGGTCGCGCACGACGGCGCGATCACCGCGATCGACTTCATGCCCGCGCTCTACGCCGAGGGCCGGCCGCGCGGGGAACGGTCCGACTCGGACCCGTTGCTGATGGAGTGTGCCCGGCAGCTCGGCGAGTACTTCGCCGGTGACCGGACCACCTTCGACCTGCCGCTCGCGCCCTCCGGGACCGCGTTCCAGGAGCGGGTGTGGGAGCAGCTGCTGAAGATCGAGTACGGCACGACCTGCTCCTACGGGCAGATCGCCGGCCGCCTCGATCTGACCGGCCACGGCGCCCGCGCGGTCGGGCTCGCCAACGGCAAGAACCCGATCCCGATCGTGATCCCCTGTCACCGCGTCGTCGGCGCGAACGGTTCGCTGACCGGCTATGCCGGTGGGCTGGACCGCAAGACGACGCTGCTGGGCCTGGAGAGCGGTGCCCTCTTCTGATGGCGAGACCGCAGTTGTGGCGTACGCCGCTGGCAGTCTGTGCGCTCGTGGTCGCGCTCGCCGGGCTCGCCGGATGCGGGGAGGAGACCGCGGAACCCGCCGAACCCGCCGAACCCGTGACCGGTGAGACCACGAGGTCGGCGGACGAGGGGGCGAGCGAGTTGCTCGTCAACGGACAGGTGACGTGCGACCAAGACGTGTCGAGCGACGAGGCGAAGGACACCATCGAACGCGTCGGCGGGCTTCAGCAGCCGACCTGGTCGGTGCGGTTCGCGGAGAGCACCGCGGCCGGTGTCGTCGTGCTGGTCGCCGGCGACCTCGAGGACGCCCAGCCCCGGCTCTTCGAGGACTACGGCGTCGCCGCGATCGTCGGGCTGACCGAGGACCAGGCTCGGGCCGAGGACTTCAAGGCTGTTCGTGAGGCGGTGCGGGAGATCTGCGGCTGAATGCTCACCGAGGTGACTCGGTGAGCATCCGATGCCGCTACTCCGCAGCCGCCCGCCGCAGCGACTCCGAGAGGCGGTCGGCAGCAGCCAGGACAGCGGGAGCGTGCATCTTGCCGGGCTGCCGGGTGAGACGCTCGAGGGGGCCGGAGACGGAGACGGCGGCGATGACCTTGCCGCCGGGGGAGCGGACCGGAGCGGAGACCGACGCGACGCCGGCCTCGCGCTCGCCGATCGACTGCGCCCAGCCGCGCCGGCGGATGCCGGACAGGGCGGCCGCGGAAAAGGCGGCGTTCTGGAGGCCGCGGTGGAGGCGCTCGGGGTCCTCCCACGCGATCAGTATCTGAGCGGCCGACCCGGCACGCATCGTCAGCTGCGAGCCGACGGGGATCGTGTCGCGCAGACCGGACGGGCGCTCGGCGGCCGCGACACAGACACGGAAGTCGCCCTGGCGCCGCCACAGCTGCGCCGACTCGCCGGTGATGTCGCGCAGCCGCGCCAGAACGGGCCCGGCGGTGGCCAGCAGCCGGTCCTCGCCGGCGGCGGCGGAGAGCTCGGCCAGGCGCGGCCCGAGGACGAAGCGGCCCTGCATGTCGCGGGCGACCAGACGGTGGTGCTCCAGGGCGACCGCCAGACGGTGCGCGGTCGGACGGGCGAGACCCGTGCCGGCCACCAGACCCGCCAGGGTCGCCGGGCCGGATTCGAGAGCTGTGAGCACAAGGGCGGCCTTGTCGAGCACGCCCACACCGCTGGAACTGTCCATATCGCAAGACTAACTTCTCAGAACCTGAGATGCAACGTTACGCTCGTAGAAGCAGACTGGAAGTGGCGGATCTGACATCGCGATCCAACGCTCGAGCAGCCGCCACCGGCCACTACAGACCAAAGATGCCAGATGGAGAACGTGTCATGGGCAGGACCTTGTCGGAGAAGGTGTGGGACGAGCATGTCGTCCGGTCGACCGCGGGAGAGCCCGACCTCCTCTACATCGACCTTCACCTCATCCACGAGGTGACCAGCCCGCAGGCCTTCGACGGCCTGCGGCTGTCCAACCGGAAGGTGCGCCGTCCGGATCTCACCATCGCGACCGAGGACCACAACGTCCCGACCCTCGACTGGGACAAGCCGATCGCCGACCCGGTCAGCCGCACCCAGGTCGAGACGCTGCGCAAGAACGCCGAGGAGTTCGGCGTACGTCTGCACCCCCTCGGCGACGCCGAGCAGGGCATCGTCCACGTGGTCGGCCCGCAGCTGGGCCTGACCCAGCCGGGCATGACGATCGTGTGCGGTGACTCCCACACCAGCACGCACGGTGCGTTCGGCGCGATCGCGTTCGGCATCGGCACCTCCGAGGTCGAGCACGTGCTGGCGACCCAGACGCTGATGCAGGACAAGCCCAAGACCATGGCGGTCACCGTCAACGGCACCCTGCCCGAGGGCGTCAGCGCCAAGGACCTGATCCTCACCCTGATCTCCAAGACCGGCACCGGCGGTGGCCAGGGCTACATCGTGGAGTATCGCGGCGAGGCCATCCGTGAGCTCTCCATGGAGGCCCGGATGACGATCTGCAACATGTCGATCGAGTGGGGCGCGAAGGCCGGCATGATCGCCCCCGACGAGACCACCTTCGCCTACATCAAGGACAAGCCCGAGGCTCCGAAGGGCGCCGAGTGGGACCAGGCCGTCGCGCACTGGAAGTCCCTGGTCACCGACGAGGACGCGGTCTTCGACAAGGAGATCGTCCTCGACGCCGCCGAGGTCACCCCGTTCGTC
Organism: Nocardioides sp. NPDC057767; assembly: GCF_042798275.1. Taxonomy (NCBI): domain Bacteria; kingdom Bacillati; phylum Actinomycetota; class Actinomycetes; order Propionibacteriales; family Nocardioidaceae; genus Nocardioides; species Nocardioides sp. NPDC057767. The sequence continues at coordinate 7,179 of NZ_JBHVKJ010000106.1, forward strand.
ACCTGGGGCACCAACCCGGGCCAGGGCGTCCCGCTGGGCGCCTCGGTTCCGAGCCCCGACGACTTCGACGACGCCGACGAGAAGATCGCGGCCGAGAAGGCCCTGGCCTACATGGGCCTCGAGGCCGGCACCCCGATGCGCGAGGTGCACATCGACACCGTCTTCCTCGGCTCGTGCACCAACGGCCGCATGGAGGACCTGCGTACGGCCGCCGACATCATCCAGGGCCACCGCGTCGCCGAGGGCACCCGGTTCCTGGTCGTCCCCGGCTCGGCCAAGGTGCGCCTCCAGGCCGAGGAGGAGGGTCTGCACAAGATCTTCCTCGACGCCGGCGCCGAGTGGCGCGGCGCGGGCTGCTCGATGTGCCTGGGCATGAACCCCGACACCCTCGCCCCCGGCGAGCGCAGCGCGTCGACCTCCAACCGCAACTTCGAGGGTCGCCAGGGCAAGGGCGGACGCACCCACCTGGTCTCGCCGGAGGTGGCCGCTGCCACCGCCGTACGCGGCACCCTCTCCTCGCCCGCCGACCTGACTCTCGTGGAGGCCTGAGAACCATGGACAAGTTCACGACCCACACCGGCACCGGCGTGCCGCTGCGCCGCAGCAACGTCGACACCGACCAGATCATCCCGGCGGTCTACCTCAAGCGGGTCACCCGCACCGGCTTCGAGGACGGCCTCTTCGCCGCCTGGCGCAACGACCCGTCCTTCGTGCTCAACAACGAGGCGTACGCCGGGGCCTCCGTGCTCGTCGCCGGCCCCGACTTCGGCACCGGCTCCTCGCGTGAGCACGCCGTCTGGGCGCTGATGGACTACGGCTTCCGCGTCGTCATCTCCAGCCGTTTCGGCGACATCTTCCGCGGCAACTCCGGCAAGGCCGGCCTGCTCGCGGCGAAGGTCGACGAGAAGGTCGTCCAGAAGCTGTGGGACCACCTCGACGACAACCCCGGCGCCCAGATCACGGTCGACCTCGAGTCGCGCACCGTCCGGGCCGGCGAGGGCGCCGATGCCATCGAGGACTCCTTCGACATCGACGACTACACCCGCTGGCGCCTCCTCGAGGGCCTCGACGACATCGGCATCACGCTGTCCCACGCCGACGACATCGCGGCGTACGAGGCCACCCGGCCCTCCTTCAAGCCGGTCACCCAGCACGCCTAGACCGAATCGGCAGTTGTGGGCGACGAGAGTGCACTCTCTGTCTCTTAGCCGCATCTCCTAGCGGACC
>NZ_JBHVKJ010000107.1:0-8096 GCF_042798275.1 Nocardioides sp. NPDC057767
CAGCGCCTCGAAGAACCGAACCTTCAACTCCGCAGACAACACGATCCCCGCAACTCCTGAAACTCAGGGTGTTGCGGGGATCGCTAGAGCCCGTCGTACGACCCGGCCCTTCGTGGTTGTCCAGGGGACTCAGCCCTTGGCGACCCGCTCCTTGAAGGCGGAGCCGGCCTTGAACGCCGGGCCCTTCGAGGCCGGGATCTTGATCTCAGCGCCGGTCTGCGGGTTGCGGCCGGTGCGAGCCGAGCGCTCGCGCGACTCGAACGTACCGAAGCCGGGCAGCGTGACCTTGTCGCCACCAGCGACGGCCGCGCTGATCGCCTCGATGGCAGCACCCAGGGCGGCGGAGGCCTGCGTCTGGGTGATCTCGGCCTGCTTGGCGATTTCGCTCACCAGGTCGGTGCGGTTCATGCGATCTCCTTTAATCGTTGATCCGAGCCGCAAAGGTTGACGAGATGCGGCTCGTCGCCAGCGTAGGCCAGACCTGCGGATCTTCAACCTTTACGCGCCGCGTGTCCCGCGTCGTTACGGGCTCTGCGGGGGTTTGCGGGGTCTGCGGAGGGCCCGGGCGGCACGATGTCGACGACCCGGTCCATCGCGGCCAGGGTGCGGTGGCGATGGGAGACCACCAGCATCGTGGCCGACACGGTGCCGAGCAGGTCGGTGACCAGCCGGGCGGAGGCTTCGTCGAGGTCCGCGGTCGGCTCGTCCAGGAGCAGGATCCGCGGGCGGTGCAGGACGGCACGCGCCAGCCGTAGCCGGGCCCGCTGCCCGCCGCTGAGGCGGAGGCCGCCCTCGCCGATGTGGCTCTCCGGCGTGACCGTGCCCGCGAGCCCGAGCCGGGCGAGCAGGTCCTCGATCTCGGCGTCGGTCGTCGACGGGGCGGCGACGGCCTCCCGCACGGTGCCGGTGAAGAGGGCACCATCCTGCTCGACGGTGGCCAGCGCGGCCCGCAGGTCGGTGTCCGAGACCGCCGCGATCGCCACCTGGCCCGAGGCTGCGTCCGTCAGCGCGACGGTCCCGGCGTCCGGGTCCCAGAGCCGGCTGGCCAAGGCCACCACGGTGGACTTGCCCGCCCCCGAGGCTCCGCGGAGGCCGACGTGCTCCCCGGGAGCGATCGTCAGGTCGAACCCGTCGAGCACCCGGCGGTCGTCGTAGCCGAAGCCCACCCCGCTCATCGTGAGACCGAGCGGTCCCTCGGGCAGAGCGGCGCTCGGGGCGTGGTGGGTGAGCGCGGCCGGGCGGGCGAGCTCCGTGCCGACCCGGGCGGCTGCGGCACGCAGGGCGGGCAGGCGGGCGCAGGTGGCGGATGCGTCGGCGACCGGTGCAACCGTCGCGAGCGCGAGGACGACCAGGGCGGCGACGTGCTCGGCGGCGACGTCCCGGCCGATGACGCCGACCAGCACGCCGACGCCGACGAGCGTCACCGCGGCCTCCCGGGCGCCGGCGAGGACGCGATGGGTGATCTCGAGCCTGCCTGCCGCCCGGGCGGCGACGGCGCCGGTCTCCCTGATCTGACGGCGCACCGGTCCGTGGATTCCGTAGCCCAGGACCTCGCGCAGGCCGCCCAGCACGTCGACGACACGGTCGGAGAGGGTGCCGGTCGCCTCGACCACCTCGCCTCCGAGCGCCTCCAGACGGCGCCGGCCGAGCGGCACGGTGGAGAGCACGAGTGCGAGCCCGGTGAGGGTGACGAGCGCGAGCACCGGCTCCACGACGGCGAGGAGGACCAGGCCGAGGAGCGCGTTGACCGCCGCGGCCGCGAGCTGGGCCACGGTGTGGGCGTAGAAGAACTCCAGACGCTCGGTGTCGCTCATCGCGGTCGACGCGGCCCGGCCGACGTTCTCGCGACGCCTGGTCGGCAGCGCGACCGCATAGCGGTCGAAGAGCGCCATCCGGAGCCGGGCGAGCACCCGGAACGCGAGCGCGTGGGAGGCGTCCATCTCGCCCCAGGTCAGCACTGCCCGGAGCACCACGAGGCCGGCCAGCAGCGCCCAGAACCAGCTCGGAGGTGCGCTGTGGAGCACGACGGCATGGCCGACGGCGGCGGCCAGCAGCACCGAGATCGCGCCCAGGCACACCTGGCTGACGACCACGAGCCCGATGGTGGCGGCGATGGCGCGGCGTTCGCCGCCCAGGTGGCCGAGCAGGCCGGTGAGGGGCCGCGCGGGCGCGGTCGTGGTGGTCATGCGTGGCTCCCGTCGAGCAGTGGGGTGAGCCGCCCGTCGGCGAGCTCGAGGACGCGCTCGACCCGGTCGAGCGACTCCTCACGGTGGGCGACCACGACCACGATGCGGTCGGCGGAGAGCCGTGCGAGCGTGGCGGTGACGGTGCGTGCCGAGGCCGGGTCAAGGGCGCTGGTCGGCTCGTCGGCGAGCAGGACCGGCCGGTCAGAGAGCACGGCCCGGGCCAGCGCGATCCGCTGGCGCTGACCGCCGGACAGGCTCGCTCCGGCGCTGGCGATCGGGGTGTCGAGGCCGGCGGGGAGGCGGCGTACCTCCTTCTCGATGCCGGCGGCCGCGCACGCCTCCCACAGGTCTGCCTCGCTCGCGGCCGGGCGGGAGACGCGGAGGTTCTCGCGGACGGTTCCCTCGAAGAGCACCGGCCGCTGCGAGACCACCGCGACGTCGGAGGTACGCACCGGCCGGTCGCCGAGGAGGACCCGGCCGCCGGTGGGGGAGAGGTGGGTGAGGACCAGGTCGAGGAGGGTGGTCTTCCCGGCGCCGCTCGGGCCGACGACGGCGGTGACCGCGCCGGGCTCGAAGGCGGCGCTGACGCCGTCGAGGATCGCCGGCCCGTCGGGGTAGGCGAACGAGACGTCGTCGAGGACGAGCGCGGCTCCGGGCGACGGCTGGAGGTCGTCCTCGGCCGGGCCGCTCGGCCCGGTGCCGTGGTCCCGGCCGACGCCGAGCCTTCGCAGCGCCGGGACGGCGGAGGTGCCGAGGTAGCCCGCGTGCCAGGCGGCGGAGAGGTCCCGGACGGGCCGGAAGACCTCGCTCACGAGCATGAGCGCCAGGTAGAGCTCGGCCGGTGGCACCCCGCTCCCGGTCACGCCGGCCACGAGGGCGAGGCCGGCGGCGGCGAGGGTGCCACCCTGGACGGCGAGGTCGATGAGCGCGGTGTCGAGCAGGGAAGTACGCATCACCCGCACCGTCGCGCGGTGCAGGTCCTGGCTCCGCCGGGCCAGCCGGGCACGGGTCGTCGCGACCCGGCCGAGCAGGCGCAGCGTCGACATCCCGCGGAGGGCCTCGAGCAGGTCGGAGCCGAGGCCCTCGTAGGTGTCCCAGTGGTCGTCCGAGCGCCGGCGCATGAGCCGCTTCCACAGCAGCGGGGCCAGCAGCGCGGCGGCCGCCGCCAGTCCGGCGGCGAGACCGGTGAGCGGGTGGACGAGAACCAGCAGGACGGCCACGACCGGGATCAGCACGAGGGCCTGGGCCAGCGCGGGCAGGTAGCGGGTGACGTACGCGTCGACCCCGTCGACCCCGTCGACGAGCGCCGTGCGGAGTCCGCCGTCGCGCCGGCCCGGGTCGTGCAGGGCCTCCGGTACCAGGACGCCGCGCAGCGCCTCGTCGCGCACCCCGAGGCGTACGTCCTCCCCCAGCCGTGCCGCGGCGCGGGCCTGCACCCACGACAGGAGCCAGCGTGCGGCCACGATCCCCGCGATCCACAGCGCTGCCGCCACCGCGCGGTCCTCGTCGCCGTCGACCACCGCGAACAGTCCCTGCGCCAGGGCATAGGCCTGCGGGAGATACGTGGCGGTCACCAGGACCTGCAACCCGACGGTGGTCGCGGCGGGTCCGGGATGTCGCAGCGCGGTGCGCAGCAGCAGGGTGTCGACCATCATCGGTCGGCTCCGTTCTCGAGGATGGCGAGGGCATGGACCAGCGGCGGTGAGCCCGCCGGCGGTGTGCAGAACCCGGAGACGGCACGGACGCCGTGGCCGCGGGCGTTCAGGGCGTAGGTGTGCCGAGCGGCCTCGCGATGCATCTGCCACAGCCGGGCGTAGCCGGTGGCGTCGAGACGGTCGGGACGCTCCCAGGAGATGACCCGGTCGGCGCCGAGCACCCAGGACTGGCCGCTCTGCCCGGCCACCTCGATGACCTCCGGTTGCGCGGGGACGCGGGTGCGGCGCTCGTGGAAGCGGTCCAGTGCAGGGCTGCGGCGCGAGCAGATCGCCGCTGACGCGACCTCGTCGAGTCGAGGAGCGAGGGGCAGCGTGATCCGGGCCATGGCGATCTCGGGAACCAGGCCACGCTCGAGCCACCAGGTGACCTCCGCCGCCCGAGGCAGGCCGAGGGCGCACCGGGCGGCGGTCAGGTCGGACCAGTCCGGGGGCAGGTGGGCGCCGGGAAGCAGGAGGAGCAGCGCCTCGAGCGCGTACGCCGCGTCCGCGACCCACAGCGGCCAGGAACGATGCCGGTAGCGGCCGAAGGTACGGCCCGGCTGGACCGTGAGGACGATCTCGAGGTCTCGCCCGGGCCCGGCGGGCTCCCAGGGCTCGGGCCGCCGCACGAGCTGCTCGGTCGCCGGGTTGTAGACGTAACGCCCCGGACCTAGATGTGCCCCGTGCCCGGGCGGTACCACCAGGTGCCATTGCACGGGGTAGCAGCCACCGGCCGAGGGTACGGCCCGGCGGGGGATCGTCGTGCGGGTCCCGTCGGGGCGCGGATGGTGGCCCCGCGCCCGCCACAGCCGGTGGACGGCCGTCGCCGCCGCGCCGCCGATCTCTGCAGGATCGACGGGCTCGACGGGCTCGCCGGTCCAGGGGTTCGCGCGTGGCCCGGGAGGCAGCGGTGCGCCCGGAGAGTCGGAGGAGAAGGCGCTCTCGAGGAGCGCCCGGCTCGAGGTCATGGTCGGCTCCTCCTGGTCACATGTGGGGCGGAGGGCACAGGGCCAGCGGCGCGTCGGGGTCGGCCGGGGTCCAGCCCCGGCGCTGCGCGGCCTCGCCGAAGCGCGGCATCCCGAGGTAGCGGAACGCCGCCGGGGCGTTGGGCATCAGGCCGGTGACGAAGGTGCGCACGACCCGCAGCGGCGTCTGCGCCACGTCGCGCGTGGTGAGGTCGCGGGTGATGACCCGGTGACCGCCCTCGTGCAGCCGGCGGCGCACCTCGGTGACGTCGGTGGCCGGCACCTCGGAGACGGGCACGGTGCCGAGGCCCGGTGCGGTGAACCGCTCGGCGAGCCGGTGCACCCGGGGATCGAGCCAGACCTGGACATGGGCGCCGAGGTCGCGGACGTTCGCGAAGTCCGGCCCCGCGGCGTCGAGGTAGCGGCGGTCCTCACGATGGTCGAGGTAGAGGCCCGGCGCCATCAGCCCGGCGCGTACGGCCTGGAAGACCCAGCCGTCGGCGTCGCGGCAGCCGAGGGTGTAGATCCAGGTGTGGACCGCCTCGAGCACGGCCTTGCGTACGGCCCGCACCGGGTCTGTGGAGGCAGAGAAGCCCGCGGCGTAGACACCCGTCTCCCGGTCGCGTACGAGCGCGGCCATGGCCGGGGCCAGGTCGGTGGGCATCTGGACGACGTGGACGTCGAGGGGCGCTCCCTCCAGGTCGGCGCTCAGGCCCGGGACCGAGGCGGTGTCGATCCCGCGAGCCGGTCCGCCGTGGTGCCACCACACCTCGAGGGCGTCGCGCTCGACGACCTCGAGAAGCCCACGGTCGTGCGCGTCGGCGGCGCCCTGCCCGGTGGCGATGCCGGCGTAGTTGAGGTGGAAGACGCGGTCCAGGTGGACGAACCGGCGCTGGCGCCAGTTGAGGCCGACGAGGGCGTGCGGCATCCACACGTCGGCCGCCTCCTCGGTGTAGCCGGTGACCGGCTGCTCGCGGCAGCGGCTCCACAGCGTCGGCACGTGGTCGTCGAGCGTGCGGTAGGGGAAGTCGGGACGGGCGAGCTGATCGGCGCTCCACGAAGGGAGATCATCGAGCTCGATGACAGGTTCGCCCTGGTCCCGCAGCTCGGCCGCGGATCCCACGCGGAACTCGGCCGGGTCGAGCCCGTCGGGGATGAAGTTGCCGCAGTAGCGCTCCACACCCTCGGCGATCGCGGCGATCCGTGCGCCCTCGACGTCCCCGAACGTCGTGCCGAGCGAGACCCGGTCGGCCGGCCAGTCACCGAGCCAGCGTGCGTCGGAGACCTCGGCGGTCAGTGAGGTGTAGCGCAGCGGTGCCCGCTCGGGGCGCAGCACCTCGCGCACCCGCCGGATCAGGCCGGTCTCCTTGTCCACCAGCCGCTCGACGTCCAGCGGCGGCATCGCCGTGGGTGACCCGGTCATGCGTGTCCTCTCTCGGTTGCCGGCGCGGTCGTGGTGACGAGTGGCCGCTCGGTCCAGGCCCGGGCGGCGACATCGAGCCGGAGCTCGTGGCCGGGTGCGGGCTCGCCGTCGGTGAGCCAGCGCAGGATCGTGCGGCCGGGGGAGCCGGCAGCGTCGTACGCCGCCCGGAGCGTGGGGTCCGCGGTGCCGAGGTCGTGGCCCCAGGGGCCGCTGACCAGGGCGCTCTCCGCCCCGCTGCGGCAGCCCCACCCGGCGGCCAGCCGGCGGGCGTACGCGTCGAACGGGTCGGCATCGCCGGTGACCACCAGGAGCGGCGCGGTGGCGTCGCCGAAGTGGTCGGCCAGGTCGAGCGCCGGGGTGGCCCAGAGCTCGCCGAAGGCGTCCAGGCGCGCCGCGCCCCAGCCGAGACCGGCCGCGGCGGCCATCGGGCCCTCGCGGTCCGCGACGGCGGTCGCGGCCCGGAGGACCTCTGGCGCCAGCGCGGGCTCGGCCCGGCGGCCGAAGCCGTGGATCGTCCACCAGCCGAGCCGGTCCAGGTGCTGCGGGGTCCCGTCGACGGAGTAGGCGGTCTCGTGGGCGCCGAGTGCCGGGACGAGAGCGACCACCCGGCTCACCCGGCGGTCGGCCCGTGCGGTCTCGAGGGCGGTGTGGGCGGCGTAGGAGGCGCCGTAGGCCACCACCGGGGTCCGCGGGCAGCGCTGATGCAGGGCGTCGACGGTGTCGACGCCGTCGATGGCCTCGGCGGCGTAGGGCCGCCAGCTGCCGCCGGAGGTGTAGCGGCCGCGTACGTCCTGGACCAGGCAGTCGAAGCCGCGACGGGCCAGCGACCGCGCGAGCGGCAGGTGAGAGTGGGCGTCGTACGGCGTGCGCACGAGCACCACGGCCTGTGCGGCGCCGATCGCGCGGGCCAGCCAGCCGCCGAGGACCACGCCGTCGCGGGTGCCGACCGGGAAGGGAACGACCTCGGGACGGGTCACCGGGTGGGTCCCTGCGGGCGCGGCGCCGGCTCGTCGAACCCGAGGACCGTGTGGGTACGTTCGCGCAGACCGTCCCCGATGACGCGCAGCAGGCGCCGGTGCTCGGCGACGGCGGGATCCCCGGCCGCCCAGTCCTCCAGGATCGACAGACAGCGCGCGACCGTGAGGGTCAGGGTCGCGCGGGCCAGCGGCCGTGGGTCGCGGCGGCTGCTCGAGAGCCACGAGGAGAGCTCGGGGGCGGCGGGGGAGGCGGCCAGCCGGCGGCGGCTGACCTGGTCGGGGGTGGCCTCGGTGCCGTCGACGGCGAGCGGGAAGATCAGCATCCGACTGCCCTCGCGCCGGCCGTGCAGCAGCACCGTTCCGTCGCCGACGAGCTGCCCCCGGCGCTCGTCCGGCTCGGAGCGCTGCGGAGCCTCGCGTACGTCCACGACGGCATCGGCACGCGGAGTCTGCCCGCTTCCGTGGTCGCTCCCGTCGTCGCGTCGGACCTCGGCGCCCGATCGGGTGAGCTCGGCGGCCAGCGCGCGGCTGAGCCGGTCGCGGCCGAGGACGAGCACGCTGCGCCGGCCCTCGGGCCACCGCGAGGCGCGGACCCGCGCCTCGCGTTCGAGCGCGGCGCGGCGTACGCGCAGGAGGTAGCGGTAGGTGGTGACCCGGCCGCGGCCGGGCAGGTCGTGCAGCCTGAGGAAGTCGCCCGAGCCGGTACGCAGCGCCGGCATGTCGGGGGAGAGGCGGACCTCGCCGCGGGCGGCGGGGAGTGGACGCCAGTCGTGTCTGGGGTACATCGGGGCTCCTGGCTGCTCGGTGGTCGATGGTGGGGGATGGGCCGGGGGCGCCGGGCTCGTCAGCCC
>NZ_JBHVKJ010000108.1:0-8042 GCF_042798275.1 Nocardioides sp. NPDC057767
GCCTCCCAGTCGGGAGGCCGCCTTCGGCGTATCTGGCTGTGTCAGAAGTCAGGCGTTGGCCTTCTTCTTGCCCGGTCCCTTGCGGTGCAGGTGAGCCGGGCCGATCTCGCCACCGCGAAGCAGGTCGAGGCGCTCCTTGAGGATGTCCTCGAGCTCCTTCTCCGAGCGCCGCTCCAGGAGCATGTCCCAGTGCGTACGCGCCGGCTTCTCGGCCTTCTCCTCCGGCTTGGCACCGGAGAGGTTGAGAGCCTCCATCCCGCAGCGCGGGCACTCCCAGATCGCCGGAACCTCGGCCTCGTCCGACATCGTGATCTCGAAGTCGTGGCCCTGCGGGCACCGGTAGGCCACCTGCTGGCGGCCCGCGAACTCGATCCCGCGTTCGTCCTCAAAACTTTGTCCGCCCAGTCGGGCGCCGCGCAACGTGCGCTCGGCCATGAAGCACCTCCTGAGTCGATCGTCCCCCGTTGAATGAGCTGAAGAGCGAAGCGGTCTGCGGACTCATGACGCAGGCCGGTCAGGCCTCTTCATACCGTCAACGGTACAGAGGAGGTGATGATTCCGTGAATTGTCGAGATCCTCGCCGTGTTGTTCGACACAGGACCCGCCTGACCTGCGGATCTCTCTGAGAGAGTCCTGAGCGGGCGATGTCCCGAAACCGCCAGCGGCTAGGAGCGCTCTCAGACCCTCTCAGACCCTCTCAGACCCTCTCGGGCGCCCGGTTGCCCGCCTGCTGGATGCCCTTAGCCGTGTTCACCAGTGCCAGCAGCGCGCCACCGAGGACGAAGAAGGCGATCAGCGCGAGGATCGCGGGCCGGTAGGAGTCGGTGAGCTGGTAGACGAGGCCGAAGACCAGCGTGCCGAGCCAGGACGTCCCGCGGTCCATGGCGTGGTAGAGGCTGAAATACTCGGCCTCCTTGCCCGCGGGGATGAACAGCGAGAAGTAGGACCGCGCCAGCGCCTGGGTGCCGCCCATGACCAGCCCGATACCGACCGCCACGACCAGCAACGGAGCGAGACTCTGCTCCGGCACGAAATAGGCCACGACCACGATCAGCATCCAGCCGCCCAGACCACCGAGGATCACCCGCTTGGCGCCGAAGACCTTGGCCAGCCGGCCGAAGAAGATCGCGCCGCCGACGGCGACGAACTGCACCAGCAGATAGATGCCCAGCATCGTGCCCGTCTCGAAGCCGAGCTCCTCGACGCCGTAGATCGACGCCGAGCTGATCACGGTCTGGATACCGTCGTTGAAGAAGAGGTAGGCCAGCAGGAAGGTCAGCGCGACCGGATACTGCGGCAGCTCCTTGAGGGTCACGAACAGCTGGCCGAAGGAACGCGCCACGACGCCGCCGGAGACGTCCTCCACGTCGGCGGGCTCGTGCCGGCGGATCCGGCGCCACGGGATGATGATGAAGCCCGCCCACCACAAACCGGCCGAGAGCATCGAGATCCGCACCGCCAGCGCCGTGCCGAGCCCGAGCGGGTCGGCGAAGGTGACCAGGAGGAAGTTGACGGCGAGCAGCAGCCCGCCGCCCGCGTAGCCGTAGGCCCAGCCGATGGAGGAGACCCGGTCGCGCTCGTTCTCGGTCGAGATCAGCGGCAGGATCGAGTCGCTGACCACCACGGCCGCACCTGCGCACAGGTTGGCGATGATGAACATGATCGACCCGAACCACCAGTTGTCCCCGGTCATGAAGAACAGCAGCGCCGCGCAGAGCGCACCGGCCCAAGCGAAGCCGGCCATCAGGTCCGGCTTGCGGGAGGTGCGGTCGGCGATCGCACCGACGAGCGGGTAGATGAGGGCCGAGAGGAGGGTGGAGAAGGTGATGACGTACGACGGCAGCGCACCTGGCGCGACCGAGAGGCCCAGCACGTCGATGCGGTTGTCGACGGCGGCGGCCTTCGCGATCTCGATCAGGTAGGGCGCGAACAGCACGCCGGCGACCGTCGTCTGGAAGGCGGAGACGGCCCAGTCGGTGAAGAACCAGCCTTTCTGCTCTCGCGCCCGCTCGACGGGCCTGAAGTCGCCGATCCCGGCTGATGTGGTCACTTCTCGGGCTCCTCGCCATGCTCTACGGATTCGGCCTCGTCGGTGGGCTCGGCCCGAGGCGGCTCAGCGTGAGACGGCTCAGCCTCCCACAGCCCGCGCTCCTCCAGGAACGCTTTCAGGACGTCGGTGCGGTCGGTCATCAGCCCGTCGACGTCGCGCTCGATCAGCCGCTTCATCTCGGCCGGGTCGTCGATGGTCCAGACATGGACCTCCTTGCCGGCCTTGTGGGCGCGGCGCACCAGCCCACGCGATGCCACTCGCACGGACAGCGGGCCGATGAGGCGCTGACGGTGCGGGATCTGGAAGGCGTCGAACCGCCCGCCCGCCAGCCGCCTGGCTATCCCCGCGGTCGGGGCGAGGACGTAGGCGAGCACCTCCCGAGGATTCGCCGAGGTCCGCACGCGCCCCTCGGTCAGGCGGCGGAACTCCTTGATCCGGCGCCCCGAGAACGAGCCGACGATGACCTTGTCACCGTGACCGGTCGCCGCGAGCAGCTCGGCGAGCGCACTCGCGGCCCCGTCGGACTTGAGGTCGATGTTGAAGGTGACCTGGGGAAACGCCTCGAAGAGCTCTGCAAGGGTCGGCACCCCGTACTGGCCGCCGATGCGAGCCGCCTGCACCTCGGCGTACGTCATCTCCGCGATCAGGCCGCTGACGTCGGTCACCCGGTCGAGCGCCTCGTCGTGGAAGGCGAGCAGGACGCCGTCGCGGGTGACGTGCACATCGGTCTCGAGATGGGTGTAGCCGAGCTCCACCGCATGCCGGAACGCCTCCATGGTGTTCTCCATCCCGACCAGATCGGGATGGAGCGCGCCACCACGGTGCGCATAGGCGCGTACGCGTCGTTGCTGCTCGCTCACGGGGAGCATCTAACCACCCGTGAGGGACCGATCACATGAGCATCGGGGCTCATGTCTCCTCGCAGCGTAGATCTCGACACGCCCGTCGCGTCTGCTTGCTTCGCAGCGCAGACGCGGGGCTGCTCGATCTCTTCGCCGACGGTGCTCGCGGCTTCGCGCGCGAGCACCTGGCTCAGATGTCGCGGAAGGCGGTGATGTTGGCGCCGAGCTGGTTGAGCCGCTCGGCGAGGTCCTCGTAGCCGCGGGCGATGACGTAGGTCGAGCGGAGCACCGAGGTGCCCTTCGAGGCGAGCATCGCGAGCAGCACGACGACAGCGGGACGCAGCGCCGGCGGGCAGACGATCTCGGTGCCGGAGAAGTGCGTCGGGCCCTCGATCATCACCCGGTGCGGGTCCATGAGCGTGACGTTGCCGCCGAGCTTGTTGAGCTCGGTCAGGTAGATCGCCCGGTTCTCGTAGACCCAGTCGTGCAGCAGCGTCTGACCCTGCGCCACCGCGGCGATCGCGGCGAAGAACGGCAGGTTGTCGATGTTGAGGCCGGGGAAGGGGAGCGGGTGGATCTTGTCCAGCGGGGCGTGCAGGACCGAGTGCTTGGTGTCGATGTCGACCAGGCGGGTCTTGCCGTTGAGCGCCAGGTATTCCTCGGAGAGGGTGTAGTTGAAGCCCATCTCCTCCAGCGTCGCCAGCTCGATCTCCATGAACTCGATCGGCACGCGCTTGATGGTGATCTCGGAGTCGGTCACGATCGCCGCAGTCAGCAGCGACATCGCCTCGATCGGGTCCTCGCTCGGCGCGTAGTCGACGTCGACGTCGATGACCTCGCGGCCGGTGACGCGCAGCGTCGTCGTGCCGATGCCCTCGACCTCGACGCCCAGCTTCTGCAGGTAGAAGCAGAGGTCCTGGACCATGTAGTTGGAGGACGCGTTGCGGATCACCGTGGTGCCCGGGTGCAGCGCGGCAGCCATCAGGGCGTTCTCGGTGACGGTGTCGCCACGCTCGGTCAGCACGATCGGGCGACCCGGCTGGATCTCCCGGTTGACGCTCGCGTGGTAGGCGCCGTCGGTCGCCTTGACCTCGAGGCCGAAGGGGCGCAGCGCGGACAGGTGCGGCTCGACGGTGCGGGTGCCGAGGTTGCAGCCGCCGGCGTAGGGCAGCTCGAAGGTGTCGAGGCGGTGGAGCAGCGGGCCGAGGAACATGATCACCGAGCGGGTGCGGCGGGCAGCGGCCTCGTCCACCGCGTCCAGGCGCAGCTCCTTCGGCGGAACGATCTCGAGGTCGTTGTCGTCGTTGAGCCAGCGGGTCTGCACGCCGATCGAGTTGAGCACCTCGATGATGCGGTTGACCTCTTCGATGCGGGCGACCTTGCGCAGCGTCGTGCGGCCCCGGTTGAGGAGCGAGCCGACCAGGAGCGCCACACCGGCGTTCTTGGAGGTCTTGACCGTGATCTCACCCGACAGCGTCGTCGGACCGGTGACACGCAGGTGCGTCGGGCCGGCCCCGATGTCCACCAGGGAGGAGTCGAGCGCGGCACCGACCCGGGCGATCATCTCGAGGGACAGGTTCTGTTGGCCCTGCTCGATGCGGTTGATCGCACTCTGGCTGGTGTTGAGAAGGTCAGCGAGCTGTGCCTGGGTGAGGCCCTTGTGCTTGCGCGCATCGCGAATCAGGTTCCCGATACGACCTTTGTATCCGTCGGTCATGGTGCACCACCGTAACTCATATATGAGATAAGCCTGGATTCCCCGCGAAGTGTCGGCGATTCGTTTCAGGGCTGTTGCCTGGCTCGTGGAAAGGCCACCGTGTGCAACATCTCTTTACGCCGGGTGACAGGATGCCACCATGCGCGCGACGACGATCCATGGGGTGGGCGACATCCGCTTCACCCAGGTACCCGATCCTGCCCTGCAGCAGCCCACCGACGCCATCGTCAAGGTGGTGGGCTCCTGTATCTGCGGCTCCGATCTGTGGAACTACCGCGGCTCCAACGGCGAGATCGAGGAGCCCCGCACGATCGGCCACGAGTGCATCGGCGTGATCGAGGACGTCGGCGCCGACGTACGCGACTTCAAGCCCGGCGACTTCGTGATCGTCCCCTTCGATCACTGCGACAACACCTGCCCGCACTGCCTCGCCGGGGTCCAGTCGGTCTGCGAGAACCTCGGCTTCACGGTCAGCGGCCAGAGCGAGTACGCCCTGGTCAACCAGGCCGACGGCTCGCTGGTCAAGCTCGACGAGACGCCCGACCCGTCGATGTACCCCGACCTGCTCGCCCTCACCGACGTGATGGCCACCGGCTGGCACGCTGCGGTGATGTCCGGCCTCGGCTCCGGTGCCAGGGGCGGCACTGCGGTCGTCGTCGGCGACGGCGCGGTCGGTCTGTGCGGTGTGCTCGCGGCCGCTCAGCTCGGTGCCGAGCGAGTGGTGGCGATGTCGCGCCACGAGGCCCGCCAGGAGATCGCCAAGAAGTTCGGCGCCACCGACATCGTCGCAGCCCGCGGCAAGGAGGGCGAGGCGGCCGTGCGCGAGCTCACCGGCGGCATCGGGGCCGACTACGTCCTCGAGTGCGTGGGCACCGACCAGTCCTTCAAGACCGCCTCGAAGGTGGCCCGCCCCGGCGCCACCGTCGGGTTCGTCGGCGTCCCGCACGACGTCAACCTCCCGGTCAACGCCCTGTTCCGCACCAACGTCGGCCTCAAGGGCGGGATGGCCCCGGTACGCCGCTACCTGCCCGATCTCCTGAAGCTCACGCTCGAGGGCACGATCAACCCGGGCCTGGTCTTCGACAAGGCGCTGCCCTTCTCCGAGGCCGCCGAGGGCTACCGCCTGATGGACGAGCGGCTCGCGACCAAGGTCCAGCTCACCTACTGAGCAGATCCCGGGCGGGGGATCGACCGAGCCGTTCGTCTGCGACACTCGGTCGATGCCCCGCACCGACACCATGCGCCTGCGCCCGCTGTCACCGGGCGACGAACACGTCTACGCCGCCTGGGCCGACGATGAGGAGTTCCGGGTTGCCAACGGATGGCCGGAGCGCGACCGCGACGGCCACCTCCGCCACTGGCGTCGTCTGATCGAGGCTCCGCCGCCCGAGCTCATCCGGCTCGCCGTGGAGGTCGACGAGGAGGTCGTCGGCTACGCAGACCTCCACGGCCTGGCGCCCGACACCCGCGAGCTCGGCATCGCCATCGGGCCGAGCTCGCGCTGGGGTCAGGGCCTCGGCCAGCGCGCCATCAAGACCGCGCTCACCTACGGCTTCTCCGTCCTCGACCTCACCCGGATCTGGGCCGAGACGCACGAGACCAACGCTCGCGCCAAGAAGCTCTTCGACGCCACCGGCTTCATCGAGACCGGCCGCCACGGCACCGACACCTACCGCGGCGAGGACGTCAGCCTCGTCCAGTACGCCGTCGAGCGCCCTTACTAGCCGGCGATGCGTACGGCCTTCTGCTCCGGGTAACCCTCGGGCAGGAGCATGGTGCCGTCCTGGTGCCGGTAGAGAACCTGCCAGTGCCAGTAGAGGTCGTACGCAGCGGGGGACCGCTTCATCTGCTCGGCGTAGGCGCTGACGGCCGCCACGTAGCGGTCGGAGTGGTTGTAGGACCACAGCGCGCCGGCCATGTCTCCGGGCGCCCCGTTGTTCGCCAGCATGCGACCGGCCGCCATGATGGCGTCGCCGGGGTCGTTGATGTCGCCACCGGCGCCGTACTGGGCGAAGGTCGAGGGCAGGAACTGCATCGGGCCCTGGGCACCCGCGGTGCTGGTGCCGCGGATGCGCCCCATGCGGGTCTCGACCAGGTGGACGGCGGCGAGGTACTGCCACGGCGTCCCGGTCTCCCGCTGCGCCCTGCGGTAGAGCGGCCGGAGCTCGTCCGGAGGCGGTGGCGTCAGGATCTTCCAGTCCGGGAGCTTCGGCTGCGGGTCGGTCATCGCCATGAGCTCGCGGGCCGCGGCGATGTCCGACTCGAGCTGGGCGCGGTCGGCACGGCCGAGCGCGCCCAGCACGTCGTCGGCCTTCACCTTCGACCCGCGGGCGAGGTTGCGTGCGGTCATCTGCTCGAACAGCGCCGCCTCGCGTACGTCCTCGGCTCCCGGCGTCCCGGCGGCGATCGTCGCCATGGCCTGGGCGAGACGCTCGGCCAGCGGCACCGACGCGTCATCGAGCGCCGTCCTCGCCGTAGACGGATCCGGTGAGGACGCCGACGACGACGCCGACGGGCTGCGGCTGGAATCCGGGGGCGGGTCACCTCCGCAGCCGGCGACGCCGGCCGAGAGGGCCGTGATGGCGGTCAGGGCAGCGAGCCGGGTACGCACGCACCCGACGCTACCCGAGGCCTGCCTACTCGCCTGCCTGGGCGATGACGGCCGCGAGCTCGGCTGGTTTGGACAGCTGAGGCCAGTGGCCGGTGGGCAGGTCGACGTAGGTGACGTCCTTGTGCTTCGCGATCGCCGCGACCGACTCCATGCCGTCGGCGACCCACTCCCTCAGGTCGGCAGCCCGGTATTCGGGGCAGACGAACACAGCCGGCACCGAGTAGCGCCGCTCGTCGGTGGCCTCGAACGGCTCGGTGGTCAGGCTGGCGGGGGAGGGCCGCAGCAGTGCCTCGAAGGCGGCGCGGTCGAGGTCGCGTACATCTGCCTCCTCGAACTCCTCCCACGGCACCGGCGGCAGGTCGGCGCCGTCGGTCGGGAAGTTCTTGGCCGGGATCATGCCCGGCTCCGCCGGCCAGCCACCGACATAGACCACGGCCGAGACCTTGTCGACGCGCGCGTCGAGTGCGGCGCCGGCCACCGCGCAGCCCATCGAGTGCCCGACGAGGAGCACGGGTCCGTCTGCCTCGTCGATGGCTGCCACCACGGCGGCGACCTGGTCGGCCACGTGCACGCCGGAGCGGTCGGTCTCGGCCGACTCGAGGCCGGGAAGGGTGATCGGCCGTACGGTGTGGCCGGCGTCGGTCAGGTGGGGGACGACGAGGTCCCATGACGATGCGTCCAGCCAGAGGCCGGGTACCAGAACGATGTCCATGAGGCGATCCTGACCCTGGTTGCGGACGATCCGCTTCCGCGACTCAACTGATTTCGAACTCCACCGACTTTCGAACACAAGAACGGTGGCCACCGCGATGCGGTGGCCAC
>NZ_JBHVKJ010000109.1:0-8016 GCF_042798275.1 Nocardioides sp. NPDC057767
TCCACCAGCGCGTCGTGCGCCTCCTGCGGATACCGAGCCTCCTCATCGACCGCAGCCGCAGCCGGCGCGATCTTCGCATCACAGATCTCACGGATCGCCTTGCGGATCTCCTGGTGCTCCTCGGAGAGGGCGAACAACGGGTACTCGGCACTCATGTCCCGGAGTCTATGCCTGTTTGCTACTCGCCAGTACGTCGGCGGGTCACGGAATCCCCGAAGTGCTGTTGTTGTTGCGCTCCACATGACTGCCGCATGGCTCGACCAGGACACCATCGACACGCTCCTCGACGACTCCGAGACCTGGGCCGTGGTCGGCCTCTCGGGCGACCCGTGGCGTACGGCCTACTCGATCGCCCAGGAGCTCCAGCAGCACGGCAAGCGGATCATCCCGATCCATCCGGGCGCCGCCGCCGAGGGCAAGGAGGTGCTCGGCGAGAAGGTCTACGCGACCCTGGCCGAGGCCGCCGCGGCCGTCGGGAAGATCGACGTCGTCGACGTCTTCCGCCGCTCCGAGGCCGCCGGCCAGTTCGCCGACGAGGCCGTGGCGATCGGCGCCGGTGGCGTCTGGTTCCAGATGGGCGTGGTCGACGAGTCCGCTTTCGAGCGCACCACCGCGGCCGGCGTACCGATGGTCATGGACACCTGCCCGAGCAAGATCTGGTTCGAGCGTGCCAGGGCGGGCGTCCGGAGCTAGGACGTAGCCTGTCGGACGACCTCGCCCTTCTCGCGGGCGAGCTCGGCGAGGGACTTCTCGTACGCCACCAGCTTCTGCTGCAGCTCCGGGTCCGCGACGCCGAGGATGCGGGCGGCGAGGATGCCCGCGTTCTTGGCGTTGCCGATGGCCACCGTGGCCACCGGGATGCCGCCGGGCATCTGTACGATCGACATCAGCGAGTCCATGCCGTCGAGGTACTTCAGCGGCACCGGGACACCGATGACGGGCAGCGGGGTGACGGAGGCGAGCATGCCGGGCAGCGCGGCCGCGCCGCCCGCACCGGCGATGATGACGGAAAGACCACGACCCGCGGCCTCGCGGCCGTAGTCGAGCATCTCCTGCGGCATCCGGTGGGCCGACTTCACATCGGCCTCCCACTCGATCCCGAACTCGTCGAGGAGGTCGGCCGCGGCCTTCATCGTCGGCCAGTCGGAGTCGGATCCCATCACGATGCCTACGCGAGCGCTCATGGGAACAGGCTATGCGCCGCGTGACTCGCATCGTGTCACCGGTCCGACCTCTGTCCGTCATCTGCATGTCGGTGCCGCCCGCTAGGGTCTTCCGACGCCCGTCCCGCAGTCCCCGACGACCCCCACAAAGGCAGATGGATCCAGCTACGAGCACCGACCTCGTCGTCAGCACGCCGCCGAACCCCACCTCGGTCGAGCGGTTCACCGGGCTGACCAAGGCGGAGCGCAAGGCGCTGCCGTCCCGCGTACGACAGGTCTCGTCGTGGTCCCGGCAGGCGGCCTCGGCGAGGGAAGCGCGGACCGTGATCGAGCGGGAGGCGGCCGAGGCGGTCGACCACTACCGGGCGAGCGCCGCCGAGCTCAAGCGAGCGGCCCAGGTGGCCTGGCGCAGCATCGCGCTCGACCGCAGCGACGGGCCACGGCTGGCCGCGATCGCCCGGCGTCACGCGCTCGAGCCCGTCGACGAGACCACCCAGGAGCTCGTCGAGGCGCTGGCCGGTGCCACCGAGGACCTGGCGCGAGCGAGGAGGGCGGCCGGGGCCCGTCGCCTGTTCGTACGCGGTGACCGCCGGGCGGACGCGGAACTGGCGGGCAGGCGGATCCTCGACCTGCACCGCTGGGCCGGCGAGATCCAGGCGCCGGCCCGGCTGGCTGAGCTGACCCGGCGGCCGGACCGGCGCCGGGTGCGGGTCCGCGAGGCGCTGCTGCCGAGCGTCGGGCTCCTCGAGGCCCTCTCCGACCCTTCGACAAGCTCAGGACACCGCCTGGGTTCCGAGGCCGTGCTGGCCCCGCGCAAGGGGATCCTCGTCCTGCGCAACGAGGCCGACGCGCTCAACGAGGCCAGGCGCTCCGAGGAGCCGGCTCGCCGCGCCGCCACCGACGCGGGCAACGCCGTCCGGAGCGCCGACACCGACACCGCGGTCAGAGCCCTGCCGGTCGACGAGCTCGCCGACCTCGTACGCATCGAGCCCCTCCTCGAGGCCGGGATCCGCACCGTCCACGAGGTCATCCATCCCGCCTCCGACCTGCGCGAGCTCCCTGGTGTCGGCCCGGCCACGGCGATGCGGATGCAGGAGGCCGCGCAGGCGCTGTGGCAGCGCACCTACGACGAGATGCCGCTCGCCATCGACCACGAGCGCCGCACTCCGGCGGCCACCAGGCTGCTCGCCCGGCTGGCGGAGTGGGAGGCCGGGCGGCGCACCAAGGACGCGGGGGCGGAGCTCGCCCTGATCCAGTCGCTACGACCGCTGATCCGCTCGCTCGACAGCGGCGCGAGGTTCCACCTGATCCTGGCCAACGCGGCCAGCCTCGACGACTTCCAGGCCGCGTTGCGGGCGATCGCCCACCGGGCGGAGATGGCCCGCCGGATCCGTCCGGGGAACCGGCCGGCGGACCCGTGGGAGGACTTCGAGCGGCGCCCGGCCGACTACTACGCGATGCTCTCCGAGCTCGGCTTCCTCACCGAGGACGAGGACAAGATCCATGGCGACCTGTCGGCCGAGATCATCGAGGCGGTACGGGCACAAGAGCTGCGCACGAACAACCTGACCGCGTCGCTGCGCGGCTACCAGCACTTCGGCGTCCGCTTCGCGCTGGTGCAGATGAAGGTGATCATCGGCGACGAGATGGGGCTCGGGAAGACGCTCCAGTCGTTGGCCGTGCTCGCCCACCTGCACGCGATGGGCGCATCCCACACTCTCGTGGTCTGCCCGGCCGCCGTCGTCACCAACTGGGTGCGCGAGACGGACTCCAAGACGACCCTGATCCCCCACCGGCTCCACGGCAATCGCCGCCAGAAGGCCGCCAAGATCTGGGTCGAGCAGGGCGGCGTCGCGGTGACCACCTACGAGACGCTCAACGCGATCCAGCCCTTCCTCGACCAGGTGAAGGTCGCTTGCGTCGTGGTCGACGAAGCCCACATGATCAAGTCGCCGCGCACCCAGCGCACCGAACGCGTACGCCGAGCGTTGGACGCCTCCGAGCGCGCCATCCTGCTCACCGGCACGCCGATGGAGAACCGCATCGACGAGTTCCGCAACCTGGTCTCCTATCTTCGCCCCGACCTGCTGCTCTCCGCCGACGAGTTCAACCCGCACCGGTTCCGCAAGCAGGTCGCGCCGGTCTACTTGCGCCGCAACCAGGAGGACGTGCTCACCGAGCTCCCCGACCTCGTCGAGGTCGAGGACTGGCTGCCCCTGTCGGTGGCCGACGAACGGGCGTACGCAGAGTGCGTCCGCGACGGCAACTTCATGGCCATGCGCCAGGCCGCCATGCTCCAGGGCACCGCGTCGGCCAAGGTCGAGCGACTGATCGAGATCGTCGGGGAGGCCGAGGAGAACGGCCGCCGCGTGATCGTGTTCTCCCACTTCAGGAAGGTCCTCGACGATCTGGTCACGCTGCTGCCGGGCGAGGTCTTCGGCCCGCTGACCGGGTCGGTGCCTGCCGAGGAACGCCAGCAGATGGTCGACACGTTCTCCGCAGCCGGCCACGGCGCCGTGCTGGTCACCCAGATCGTCGCCGGTGGCGTGGGTCTCAACATCCAGTCGGCGTCGGTCGTGGTCATCTGTGAACCCCAGCTCAAGCCGACCATCGAATGGCAGGCGATCGCCCGCGCCCGCCGGATGGGCCAGCTCCAGTCGGTCCAGGTACACCGCCTGCTCTCCGAGGTCGGCGTCGACCAGCGCGTCCACGACTTCCTCGCGGCCAAGGCCGAGCTCTTCGACGACTTCGCCCGAGTCAGTGCCACCGCGGCCAGCAGCCCGGAGGCCTACGAGACCTCCCAACCCGAAGACGCCGTCACCGCCCTCGCGACCGAAGCCTCCGACGCTGAGATCGCCCGCGAGGTCGTCGCCACCGAACGCCAGCGCCTCGGCGTCTGACCCCAGCCGAGGCGTCGGCTACGTCGGCCGAAGCGTCGCCTAGGTCGCCCGAGGCGTCACGTACGTCGGCCGAGCTGGCAGCTCAGTGCCACGTCGGCCGACGCGAGCGACGTCTCGGCCGACCGGGGTGACGCCTCGGCCGACGGGGCTGACGCTTCGACGGTCAGTCGGAGTCGTTGCCGAGGTCGCCCTGGAACCAGTCGGCGGCGTGGCGGGCGCGCTCGAGGCAGTCGTCGAGGTCGTCGCCGTAGACGTTGACGTGGCCGACCTTGCGCCCGGGGCGCATCTCCTTGCCGTAGAGGTGGACGCGGAGGTGGGGGTCGCGGGCCATGGCGTGCGGGTAGCCGTCGTAGAGCCGGCCGACGTCGGGCTGGGAGGAACCGAGGATGTTGACCATCACCGACCACTTCGCGCGGGGCGCGGGAGAGCCGAGCGGCAGGTCCATGACGGCACGCAGGTGGTTCTCGAACTGCGAGGTGACCGCACCGTCCTGGGTCCAGTGACCGGTGTTGTGGGGACGCATGGCGAGCTCGTTGACCAGCAGCCGGCCGTCGACGGTCTCGAACATCTCGACCGCCAGGATGCCGACGACGCCGAGCTCACCGGCGATGCGCAGCGCGATCTGCTCACCCTCGACGGCGAGCTCGGGAGAGAGGTCGGGCGCCGGAGCGATGACCTCCTTGCAGACGCCGTTCTCCTGGTAGGTGTGCACAACCGGGTACGCAGCGGCCTGACCGCTGGGCGAACGGGCGACGATCGCGGAGAGCTCACGGCGGAAGTCGACGAGCTCCTCGGCAAGGACCTGGACCCCAGCCTCCTCGGCGACGCGAAGCGGCTCGGCGACATCGGCGACGTCGCGTACGACCCAGACGCCCTTGCCGTCATAGCCGCCGCGGGTGGTCTTGAGGACGCACGGGAAGCCGAAGGCCTCGACGTCGGCGACCGACGACACGATGGCGTTGCGCGGGCACGGGATGCCGAGCTCGGTCAGCCGCGAGCGCATCACGCCCTTGTCCTGGGCGTGCACGAGGGCATCGGGCCCAGGCCGAACCGCGACACCGGCAGCCTCGAGCGCGTGCAGGTGCTCGGTCGGGACGTGCTCGTGGTCGAAGGTGACCACCTCACACCCCTCGGTCACCTTCTTCAACGTGTCCAGGTCACGGTAGTCGCCGACCATCTGGTCGGGGATGACCTGAGCGGCCGATACCCCCTCGCCCTCGGCGAGGAGCCGGAGCGGAAGGCCGAGCGCGATTGCGGGCTGAGCCATCATGCGGGCCAGCTGGCCGCCGCCGATGATCGCAAGTGTCGGTGCGAGGGTCACGACGGACAGAATAAGGAAACTGCCCTGCTGGAGCCGATTTCGCGGATCCCCCTCACGATATCCGCGAAATCCGGCTCCCGGCAGGTTGAGAGAAGGTCAGGCCTTCTCGAAGCGCAGTCCCTTGCCGCGCAGAGTGGTGATCAGGTGGGGCTTACGAGGGTCGTCGCCCAGCTTCCGACGCACCCATCCCAGATGCACGTCGATGGTCTTCGACGAGGTGTAGAAGGTCGCGTTCCACACGTCCCTCATCAACTCGTCGCGGGAGACGACGTCGCCAGCCCTCTTGATCAGGGCATGCACCAGGTCGAACTCCTTGCGAGAGAGCGTCAGCTCCTCATCGTTCCGCCATGCTCGCCGGGTTTCCGGGTCGAGCTTGATCTCCTGTACCTCGATCATGAGATCGACATTAGGGAGGTAAAGAGCCCTTGGCAAAGGATTGCACGATATTGCCACTGACATCTTCGTGCCATGGTGCAACGAAATGGGCATGACAAACGTGCGCCCCCGAACGGCGCTCTCAACCATGCCCACGAAGGCGCGTCGAGGTAAAGCGATCGACGCCCCGCGTTGATCGACTGTTAACTACAACGGAATGTGAACAGATCTGCGAAATCGCAGGTCAGCAACACCCTAAAAGGTCACGATTCAGACACGACGGACGGCGACCGGCTCCACGATCCCGAAGCCTCGCACCGGTCGGGCGGCCAGTCGCCGGGTCTCGAACTCGTCCTCGGGCATCGTCGCGGCCGTGGCCTCGTCCACGATGATCCGGTTGCGTCGGGCGACGGCGGTCAGCCGCGCAGCCATGTTCACGGGCGGCCCGAACACGTCCCCGAGGCGCGAGACGACGTTGCCGGAGGCCAGGCCGACACGTACGTCCGGCATCCGAGGGTCCCGGCCGATCACGTTGATGATTCCCTCGGCGGTGCCGTAGGCCTGCAGCGGATCGTCGTTGACGAAGAGCACCGAGTCACCCAGCGACTTGATGATCCGGCCGCCCCAGGTGGCCACGACGTCGGCGCATCTCGACTCGAAGAGCTCGACCAGGTCGCCGATCTTCTCCTCGGTCAGCGTGTTCGACAGTGCGGTGAACGAGACGATGTCGGCGAACCCGACCGTCTGCCAGACCGTGCCCAGTTGCTCCTCGGGTCCCGCGATCGACGCCTCGGCCCGCGCGAGCGCCGCTCGCATGTGCCGGCGCCAGGCGAAGATCATCATCTCCTCGAACGCGCTCTCGAACTGCTCCGAGACCGAGACGGTCGCCTTCAGCAGCTCGGCGGGCGAGCGTTCGTCCTCGTTCTGCGTCTCGACGTGGTGCAGCAGCGCGGAGACCTCGTAGTCCGAGAGCCTCGCCATCGACTGCCCGATGCCACGGGTCAGGTTCACGACCAGGTCGAAGCTGACCAGGCCGTTCCCCGAGATCTCGTGGGCCTTGGCCAGCGCGTGCACGTCGGCCTCGTCGAAGAACGCCTCGTCGTCCTTGATCTCAGGAAATCCGAGAGCGCGCCACAGGCGTTTGGCCTGCTCCAGGCTCACGCCGGCCTTCTCGGCGACCTCCGCCGAGGTCAGGTTGACGGGCTGCTTCGATTTCGCCACGAACAGATCATGCCATCCGGTCCGTCGTGGCCGCCCGTCACGACCGCGGCCGGAGGCGGGCATGGATCACGTCACCCGCGCCGACCACCCGCGACCCCTGGTCGGTCGCGATGACCAGCCGGCCGAAGTCGTCGATCTCGGTGGCCACGCCCTCCCAGACCTCCCCGCCCGGCAGCTCCGCCCGCACCTGTTCGCCGACCGTGACCGACAGCTCCCGGTAGCGGCGGGCGAGCTCGGCGGGATCCGACTCCCAGATCTCGTACGCAGCCCCGAGCTCCTCCAGCATCGCGACCAGCATCTCGGTGCGGTCGACGGGCGCACCGCTCTCCAGCTCCAGCGAGGTGGCGGTCTCGATCGGCAGCTCCTCACGCGTCTGCGAGGTGTTGAGCCCGAATCCGATCACCGCGAACGCGCCTTCGGGCCCCTCGATCCGCTCGATCAGGATTCCGCACACCTTGAGACCCTCGATGAGCACGTCGTTGGGCCACTTCAGCCCGGCCGCGTACCCCTTCTTCCTCAGCGTGGAAGCGACCGCGACCCCGGTCATCAGCGGCAGCCACGGCCACCGCTCCACGGAGATCGAGGCCGGGGGCCGCAGCAGGACGGAGACGGTCAGCGCCGAGCGTGCCGGAGTGGTCCACCCCCGGTCCAGCCGGCCACGGCCGGCGGTCTGGTGCTCGGTGGTGATCACCAGGCCGGGCGCCTCGCCCGAGCGCGCACGCGCGGCGAGCTCGGCGTTCGTCGAGGGCGTCGAGTCGAGGATCTCGACGCGCCATCCACCCGCTAGCGCATCGAGCCGGGAGTGGTCAAGTGACGGGCGTCGCATCGCGAAAGGTGGCACGGGCATTAGATTGGCCCCCGCACCGCCCGAAGTCCAAAGGAGCACCGTGAGCGCCGAAGCCACCCCTCAGCCCGAGAACGAGCCCAGCATCGACCTGCACACGACCGCCGGGAAGCTGGCCGAGCTGGAGCGTCGTCTCGACGAGGCCGTCCACGCCGGTTCCGCGAAGGCTGTCGAGAAGCAGCACGCGAAGGG
>NZ_JBHVKJ010000110.1:0-7391 GCF_042798275.1 Nocardioides sp. NPDC057767
GCCGGGGGCCTCGCTGTCTCAGGCTCAGTGTGACTCGACGTTGAAGCCGAGCTTGGCGAGCACGATGAAGAGCAGACCACCGGCGACGGTGACGGCCACGCCGATCCAGAAGACGAACCAGCTGATCGGGTCGAGCATCATGGCGACGCTGCCGATGAGGAAGCCGAGGAGGCCGACCGCGACTGCGATCCAGGCTGCCGGGGTGTTGCCGTGGCTGGCGGACATTCGATGCTCCTCTACGAGTTCACTTTGCTTGGGTGCAGTGTATTCATTGATCCCCGGTCGTCGGGTCCCGACCCTCGTCCAACGACTTCCAGACGTCGATCGTGGACTGCTCCTCCAGCGGCTTCCGCTCCGGCCTGGCGTCGGCAGGGGCGTCATACCTGCGGCCCATCTCGGGCCACGAGGGGGCCAGGAGCGCGGCCGCGACGGCCGCCACGATGGTCAGGGCGGCGCCGAGGAGCGCGAGGTAGGGCCACGGGGTCGTGGCGTGCTCGGTCTCGCCCCAGACGACCTCGGAGTCGATCGCCCGGCCCAGGGCGTCGATCCCGGCGTGGCCGAAGAAGGTGACGATCACTCCGATCCCGGCCAGGCCGGCGAGGGCGGCCACCAGGCGGCGTACGAGACCTCGGGTGACCAGGACCACGCCCCAGGCCGCGAGGGCAACCAGGGCCAGGCCGGTGGTGGCCGGGGAGTCGTTGAGGTCGGTCGGCATCTGGGCCGGCGCGGTCACCTTCACCCACTCGTTGGAGCCGGCCCAGGCAGCCAGGGCAGCACCGGCGAGGCCGGCGGTGAGGGTGGGTCCGAAGGACCTCACGAGATCAGGCCGGCGTCGAAGCAGGTGTGGTCACCGGTGTGACAGGCAGGGCCCTCCTGGTCGACCTTGAGCAGGATGGTGTCGCCGTCGCAGTCCAGACGGACCTCCTTGACGTACTGCCGGTGGCCCGAGGTCTCCCCCTTGACCCAGTACTCCTGCCGGCTGCGAGACCAGTAGGTCGCCCGGCCCGTCGCGAGCGTGCGCGCCAGGGCCTCGTCGTCCATGTAGCCGAGCATCAGCACCTCGCCGGTGTCATGCTGCTGCACCACCGCGGGCACCAGCCCGTCGGGGTCGCGCTTGAGCCGGTCGGCGATGGCGGGGTCGAGTCCCGCGCCCGTGGGTCCAGTAGTCACGCCTCCAGTATCCCGCTGGGCAACAGTACGGACACAACCGGCATGTCGTGACGTCAATCGAGGGCGGTCGGCGCGCCGGCCTGCCAGACTCTCTCGGTCATCTGGGCCGGGTCTCGGTACGGCCCTGTCAGCCGACCCTCAGGGTCGACTATTCAAACTGGAGAACACCGCATCATGGCTAACCCCACCCCGCAGCCGGCACCGGCGAAGCAGACCGACACCAGCGCCCTCGTGATCGGCATCCTGGTCACGATCTTCTGCTGCCTGCCCTTCGGCATCGTCTCGATCGTCAAGGCAGTCCAGGGTGACGCCGCGGGCGCCAAGAAGTGGGGCATCATCGGCGCCGTCACCGGCGTCGTCGTGATCGTCCTCTACATCATCGCCTCGGTCGTCCTCGGGCTCGGCATGGCCGCCCAGTCGGGGAGCATGTGATCACCACACCCTCACGGGTGCGCGCGGGGCTCGTCCCACTGGCCGTCGTGGCCGGCGGGGCGGGCCTCGCGGCCGTCTTCGCCACCTCCCCCGGGCTCGTCGCCTACGTTCCGCCGTGCCCGATCCACGCACTCACCGGTATCGACTGCCCCGGCTGCGGCATGACCCGCGGCACGATGTCGCTGCTGTCGGGCGACGTCGCCGGCGCGGTCGGCCACAACGCGCTGATGTTCCTGCTCGGGCTGCCGATGCTCGCGCTGCTCTGGTTCTTCTGGCTCCGCGGCCGCGTCGGCGGCCGCCCTGCCCCCGGCTGGGCCCGCTCCCCCGCCGCGCTCCACACCTGGCTGGCGCTGACCGTCGTCTTCACGGTCGTCCGCAACTTGCCCTGGGGACCGTTCACCGTGCTGGCCGCCTGAGTATCCGGGCCCGTCAGCTGCCCTGCTGGGCGACCCAGGAGGCGTGCAGGCGTGCGTACGTGGAGCCGGCCTGCGCCACCAGGTCGCTGTGCGGGCCGCGCTGGGCGAGGTGGCCGGCGTCGACGACGATCACCTCGTCGGCGGCCTCGGCGGTGGAGAGGCGATGGGCGATGGTGACCGAGGTGCGGCCGCTCATCAGCCGGTCCAGAGCCCGGTTGATCCGCATCTCCAGACGTGGGTCGACGGCCGAGGTGGCCTCGTCGAGGACCAGCAGGTCGGGGTCGGCGAGCTGGGCCCGCAGCAGCGCCACGAGCTGACGCTCGCCGGCCGAGAGCGACTCACCGCGCTGACCGACGTGGGTCCGGACCCCGTCGGGCAGGCCGGCGAGCCAGTCGCCCAGGCCGAGCACTCCGGCGGCCTCGACGATCTCGTCGTCGGTCGCGTCCAGACGGCCGTAGCGGACGTTCTCGGCGAGCGTGGAGTCGAAGAGAAAGCCCTCCTGCGGGACGAGCACGACGCTGGTGCGCAAGGAGGCGTTGCCGATCTCGCGTACGTCGACGCCGTCGAGGCGCACCCGGCCCTCGGTCACGTCCATCACCCGGGTGAGCAGCTTGGCGATCGTCGACTTCCCCGACCCGGTCTCACCGACCACCGCGACCCTGCGACCGGGGGCGATCTCGAAGGAGATGTCGTGGAGGACCGGGCGGCCGCCGGGGTAGGCGAAGGTGACGTCGTCGAACTCGATCGAGAGGGGACCGCGGGGCAGGACGGCCCCGTCGGCACCCGGGTCGACGAGGTCGGCGGGCGTGTCCAGGATCCCGATGGTGCGCCGCCAGGAGGCGATCGCGTTCTGCGCGTCGGTGAGGATCTGCGTACCCATCTGGACGGGACCGACGAACAGCGTCACCAGGAAGGCGAACGCCAGGATCTCGCCGACGCTCAGCTCGCCGCCGGTGCCCCGGTAGGCGAGCGCGAGCAGCACACCGCCGACGACCACACCGGCGTTGGCGAGACCGCCGGAGAGACCACCGAGGCTGAAGAAGATCGAGGTGTACGCCTGGGCCCTGGTCTGGGCGGCGCTGGTGGCGTCGATCTCGCGGTCGATGCGCTGCTGGGTGCGGTCCTCCACGGCGTACGCCTTGACCACGGCCGCCCCGACGACCGGCTCGGAGACCGCGGAGAGCATCTTGGCGACCTGGCGGCGCGACAGGGTGTAGGCCGCGGACAGCTTGCGCTGGAAGAAACGCAGGCTCAGGAAGAGCGGGCCGAAGCAGAGCCACACCAGCAGCGCGAGCTGCCAGGAGTAGACCACCATGACGACCGTGGCGATCAGCATCTGCCCGATGCTGACGATGAAGAGCAGCCCGCCGAAGACGATGAACTGGCTGACCTGGTCGACGTCGCTGGTGACCCGCGAGACCAGAGCGCCGCGGTGCTCGGTCGACTGGGTGAGCATCGGCAGGTCGTGGACGTGTCGGAAGGCCTTGGTACGCAGCGTCGCCAGGCCCCGCTCGGCGGCCGTGAAGAGCCGGCTGGTCATCAGGTAGGAGGCCACGCCCGTGACGGCGATGGCGACCAGCGCGACCAGACCGGCGCGCAGGACGTAGCCGAGGTCGGGTCCGTCCGGACCGCTCAGACCGTTGTCGAGGGTCTGCTGGACGACGACGGGCACGACGACCTGGCCGACGCTCGCGAGCACGGCCAGCGCGAAGGTGCCGCGGATGCCCTCGACCAGCTCCGGAGAGTGCTTGATGCCCCGGCGGATGGTCTCGAAGGCGCCGAGGTCCTCGCCGCTGCCGACCCGGGTCTCGGGCTCGAGTGTGGCCGTCACTGCGCGGTCTCCGGGGTCTCGTAGGCGTTGACGAGGCGGGCGTAGGACTCGTCGCGGGCGAGCAGCTCGGTGTGGGTGCCGCGGTCGCGGATGCGGCCGTTCTCGAGATGGACGACCTCGTCGGCGAGCGCGATCGTGGCCTTGCGGTAGGCCACCACGACCAGGCTGGTGTCGCCGGCTCCGTCACGCAGGGCGGCGAGGATGCGCTGCTCGACCTCGGGGTCGACCGCCGAGGTGGCGTCGTCGAGGATCAGCAGTCGTGGGCGGCGGACGAGGGCTCTCGCGAGCGCGAGCCGCTGACGCTGCCCCCCGGAAAGGCTCGCACCGCGCTCGCCCAGGGTGGTGTCGAGGCCGTTCGGCAGCGCGGCGACGAACCCGTCGGCCTGGGCCGCCTTCAGGGCCGACCAGACCTCGTCGTCGGTGAGGTCGGCGCCGAGGGTGACGTTGCCGCGCACGGAGTCGTCGAAGACGAAGGCGGTCTGCGGCACCAGCGCCGCCACCCGGGCCCACTCCCCCGGGCCCAGGTCGCGCAGGTCGGTGCCGTCGAGGGTGATCCGGCCGGTCGCCGGGTCGACCAGCCGGGCCAGCAGCATCGTCAAGGTGCTCTTGCCGGAGGCCGTCTCGCCCACGATCGCGACCGTACGGCCGGGCCCGACCTCGAAGTCGACGCCGTCGAGAAGCGTCGGGCCGTCGGCATAGGCGTAGGAGATGCCGTCGACCCGCACCCGCGCACCGGTCGGCTCGCGGCTGGTGCGCGCTGTTCCGTAGGCGAGACGGCCGGTCGCGTCCAGGACCCTCCGCACCCGCCGGTAGCCGACGACGCTGCGCGGGAACTCCCCCAGCAGCCACCCGAAGGAACGGATCGGGAACGCGACGATGGTGAGCAGGAAGCCGATCTGGACGACGTCGCCGGGTGCGGCACCGCCGCTCGAGACGCGCCCGACGCCGACGGCCAGCACGGCCAGGACGCCGATGCTGGGAAGCGCGGCCAGGATCGGGTCGAACGCCGCCCGGAGCCGGCCGGCGCGGATGTTGACGTCGCGCAGCTCCTGGGCCTTCTCGCGGAACCGGGTGGTCTCCTCGGCCTCGCGCCCCAGCGTCTTGACCACGAGGGCGCCGTCGAAGGACTCGTGGGCGATCCCGGAGAGCTCTGCGCGCAGCTGCTGGGCGCGGGTCATCAGCGGCGAGGAGAAACGCTGGAAGACGAGGTTGGCGACCACGACCGCGGGGAAGACGAGGATCGCGACCGACGCGAGCACGACGTCGGTCCAGAACATCTGCCCGACCGCGATCACCATCATCGCGAGGGTGCCGACGGCCATCGGCAGCGGCGCGATCGGCGACCAGGACGCCTCGACGTCGGAGTTGGCGTTGGACAGCAGCTGACCGGTCGGGTGCCGGTGGTGCCAGGCGAGCGGGAGCGCCAGGTATTGCCGGGTGACCGCGCGGCGCGAGTGCGCCTGCATCCGGAACTGCATCACCCCGGCACCCAGCCGCCGCGCCACCACCCCGACCGCACGCAGGATCGCGACCCCGACGAAGAGTCCCACCACCGCCCACAGCCAGCCGGCGCCGATCTCGCCGTCGCGCAGCGCCGGCACCAGGACGTGGTCGGTGGACCAGCCCAGCACCCAGGCGTCGGCGACCGTCAGTGCACCGAAGAGCGCGGACCCGAGGGTCGAGAGCGTGAAGACCGCCCACTCGCGCCGGATGGCGACTCCGAGAACCTTGAACCCGTCGGTCGTCGTCGCCCTCTGGGGTGTCGGATCATCGTCGCTCATCTCGAGTAAAGCCTAGGTCAGTGCTGTGAATGCGACGAATTTTTTTGACTCATCCCATGTGGGGCCTGCTCGGTCGGCGAGCTCATGCTCTTCCGCTTCGGGCGTCATCCGGTTCGGGTCCTGGTCTTCGACGGTTCGACGAGGTTCCATTCAGCGGAACGGCCTCCCGTAACCCCCTCCGGTCTCGAGACGTTGTGTCTCAGATAACCAAATCCCCCAGGAGGTTCCACGATGCGTCGTGCGGCAGCAGTCATCGTCGCCATGCTCTTCGTCTTCTCGCTCACCGCAGCCGGCCCAGCGATGAGCGCGAGCCCGGAGCTGCGGGACGTGATGGTCGTGGGCAACAACTGGGACGGGACCGCCTCGATCGTCGATGCCCGCAGCTTCGAGGTGCTGCGCAAGGGCATCGACCTGGTGCCGGACAAGGACGAGGAGATCGCCGAGATCCACCAGGATCCCGAGCGGCTGGCCTACTACTACCTGGTCCGCTACGGCCCCGGCGAAGGCAACGACCAGCTGGTGGACGACATGTTCACCACCCGGGACGGCAAGCTGCTGGCGGTCTCGCGGCCCAGCCTCGCCGACGTGGTCTGGATCGACATCGAGAAGGCGCTCGCGGGCTCACCGGACTCCGTCGTGGTCGAGCAGCAGATGGACGGTCACCGCACCGACCACATGGGCCTCTCCCCCGACGGCACCAAGCTGCTGGTCTCCGACTCGACCTCGCGGACGGTGCACGAGTACTGGATGGGTGGCGCCGGCGATCCGCGGACCGGCGAGCGGCTGCGTACCTTCGAGTCGGGCGAGACGCCCCACGAGAACAACTACTCCGAGGACGGCTCGCGCATCTTCCACGCCTCCATCGGCCGCGTCTACCTCCCTGGCGACCAGAAGGAGATCTCCCTCGACTCGCTGCCGCTGATCAATCTCGACCAGCTCGGCCTCGGCACCGTCCCCGGCACCGACCTGCTCCCGCCGGTCAAGATCGGCCCGATCCACGACGCGATCAAGGGCGACCGCTGGTTCGAGATCGTCGACGAGTCCACCTTCGGGATCTCCCAGCGCTGGGAGATGGGCAAGGAGCTGGAGGAGGCCGGCTACCCCTCGATCTCCTCAGCCGTACGTCCCATGGCGGTCGCGCCCGGCGAGCGGTTCATCTACTTCCAGATGTCGTTCCTGCACGGCCTGGTCGAGTTCGACACCCAGGCGGCCGACATCGACGGAAAGGTCGGCTACTCCACCGGCTCGATCGAGGAGCCCCGCACCGGTGCCGTCACGCGTGTCATCCCGCTCCCCAAGCGCACCCAGCTGCCGCGCGAGCTCTACGTCAACGACTCCGCCCACCACGGCCTCTCGATCGACGCCAAGGGCCGGACCCTGTGTGCGGCGGGCACGATGGACGACTACGTCGCGATGGTCGACCGCGCCACCGGCGAGCACACCATCCTCGACGAGGAGACCACCGGCCACTACTACGGCAAGCCCTACTGGACCACCGAGGGCCTCGACCACACCTGCTGGGCGTCGCTCTCGGAGGCCGACGCGGTCGCCGTGATCGACTTCCGCACCGGTGAGGAGCTCGCCTACCTCGACGTCGGCAACCACCCCCAGCGCGTACGCCACGGGCAGATCCCCAGCTCGCTGCTGGGTTAGTCGGTCGGGCTCCGCGCCGCGCGGAATTTTCCCGCCATGGCGGGGTTCTGCGCGAGGTTCCCGCCGGGGCCGTAAGCAGTTTCCCGCCATGGCGGGAAACCTGTCTCT
>NZ_JBHVKJ010000111.1:0-7199 GCF_042798275.1 Nocardioides sp. NPDC057767
AGTCCGGCAGAAGGCTGTCCCTTGCCCGCCCGGCATGGCAGATTGCGGTCGCGTACATGACCAACTGCCGAGCTGTCGGGTGGTTGCCGCGGAGGTGGCCGTCTTCGTGTAGTAACCGGTCTTGCGGCCGGTCACCCGGACGCGGATGCGGTCACCGCGGTCGACGGACCGGAGGCGGTACGTCTTCCCCGTCGCGCCCGAGATCGCGACACCGTTGCGCAGCCACTGGTAGCTGAACGTGATCCCCGAGGGCTTCCAGGCGCCAGGGTAGGCG
Source organism: Nocardioides sp. NPDC057767 (assembly GCF_042798275.1). Taxonomy (NCBI): domain Bacteria; kingdom Bacillati; phylum Actinomycetota; class Actinomycetes; order Propionibacteriales; family Nocardioidaceae; genus Nocardioides; species Nocardioides sp. NPDC057767. The sequence goes on from NZ_JBHVKJ010000111.1 coordinate 275, forward strand.
GTGAGCAGGTAGCCGACCCGGCGGGTGCCGCCGATCGTCGGGGTGGCCGCGGTGAGATACCCGGCCGCGATCCTCGCGGTCGCCGCGCTCGTCCGGACGCCGGGGTTGGCGGCCGGCCATGTCGAGGAGTACGCCGTCACTCGGACCCGGATCTCCTTGGTGTGGTCGGCCCCGCTGAGCTTGTAGGTCGACGCGGTGGCGCCCGAGATCGGAACGCCGTTGCGCAGCCACTGGTACTTGACCGACGTGGCCGTCGGGCTCCACGAGCCCTTCGTCGCCGTCAGGGTGTAGCCGACCCGCGGGGTGCCGCTGATCGTCGGCGGCGCCGTGCTCGCGATGGTCAGCGGGTTGCAGGTGTAGAGCTCGATCCCGTCGACGAACCAGCCGATGCCCGAGTACCTGCTGTTGCCGCGTACGACCCACTGGAACCGGACGGACTTGCCGGCGAACGCGGACAGGTCGACGCGCGAGCTCATCCACCCGTTGGAGTCGCCACCGAAGCCGGTCAGCGGACTGCTGGGATTGTTGAGCAGCAGCTTCTGCTTCGGGCCGTTCACCCAGGCCGTCGACGGGATGGCGGTCGCGACCCCGTTGACCAGCAGGCGCGCCTCGCCGCCGTCGATGTACCGCGGCGCGGGGTTGGCAGGGACGCCGTCAGGGTCCCATTCGAAGAGATACCAGTGGCTGAACCGCAGATAGGTCCGCTTGCCGGCCGGCACGTTGATCGCGGCCGTGGTCAGGCCGCTGGCGGTCGGGTCGCCGTACGCCTCCGGGTCAGGGTTCATGCCGAAGTCGGAGCCGTTGCCGTCACGGTCGTTCGCGGGGATGCCCTGCGCCACGTCGGGCGCCGGGTTCCACAGCACACCGCGGCTGAGCGACGGGGTCGCCATCGCGGCCTTGCCGGTGCTCCCGGCGGGACAGGTGTTGGGCGCCTCCGCGGGGCGGGTCGCGCCCGCCTTGGTGGGCGATTTGGCGAGCTCGGTCGCGTCGGTGGCGAGGTTGACCTGGGTGCAGTCGTCCGCGGTGAAGCCGGCGGTGCCGGCGGCCACCAGCGCGGAGCAGCCGTTGGCGAGGGTGCGGCGCAGGTCGGCGTACTGGCTTCCGGAGACGAGGTGCTGGATCGTGTAGAGGTAGAGCGTCGCGGTCTTCTGCAGGGTCGGGTCACCGGCGTCGATGCCGGTGATGGTGCGGCCGTTGAAGGTGCCGCCCTGGGAGATCAGGTAGGCCGTCTTGTTGCCGACCCCGCTGTTGGTGTGCACCCCGCCGCCGTCGGCGTAGTAGCTGAGGTCGTCGGCCTCCCACAGCGAGCTGGTCATCCGGTCGGGCTGGTCGTGCGCCGTCGGGTTGGCGAGATCGCGGATCGCGCCGAACGATGAGTCCTCGCCGACGCGCCAGTCGGTCGGGGAATCGCCGGGCGTGGCGTAGCGGTGGTCGACGATCTCGCCCATGATGTCGGCCATCGACTCGTTGATGGCGCCCGACTCGTACCAGTAGAAGAGGTTCGAGCTGCGCTCGATCACGCCGTGGGTCAGCTCGTGTCCGACGATGTCGTCGACCACGAGGCCCTGGCCGAGGTAGATCTGCTGACCGTTCCAGAACGCGTTGTCCATCGGACACGGCGGCGTGTAGCCCGGCTCCGTCGGCTCGCAGTAGCGGGTCGTGGCGGTGACCGCCTTGCCGGTGGCGCCGCTGGACCAGCCGATCTCCTCGGTCAGGTCCAGACCGAGCGAGGCGTAGAGGTCCGAGGTCGCGCCGAGCATTTCGTAGGCCCTGTCCACATCGGCGAGCCCGGTCGGCGCGTCGCCCTCGCGCCGCTTGACCGTCGAGCTCGTCTCGGCGCAACCGGTCGCCGCGGCACGGACGTTGGCGTTGTCGCAGACGCGGCGGTTGGCGTGGGCGATCTCGTTGATGTGCATGAGTACGCGGCCGGTGGCGGCGTGGGCGAGCACGGTCTCCCGGATGGTGGAGCCGTTGGTCACCGAGAACCGGAAGACGCTGGCCTTGCCGATCTGCGGCCCGGCGACCAGGTCGTCGTCGTAGAGCCACGTGCCCTCGTCCTCCACGGTGAGGCCGGTGGCTCCGTCGTGGGCCTTTGCGACCACCGCCTTGGCCGCGCCTTCCGCCTTCGCGCGCTTGGACTCGTCCGGCTGGGCGACCTCGGTCGCGGTGGCGTCGGAGAGGTTGGTGGCCGCGGAGTTGAGGCCGCGGTCCTTGTCCAGACCGACGACCACCTCGCCGCCGAGGACCGGGAGGCCGTCGACGTACTGCTCGAACCTGGTCACCGACCCACCGCCGACGGCCTTGCCGGTCGACGTCTCGCGCAGGTCCGCCTTCTCGGTGCCCAGCGCCTCGGCGGCGCGGTCGAGGTGGGTCTGAGCCGCCTTGGCGGGCTTGACGGTGGCCCCCAGCGGGTCGACGGCCTCGGTCTTCGAACCGATGAAGTCGGCGATGCCGTCGGTGGTGCGATGGATGGTGAGTGGGACGCCGGCACGGTCCTGGTAGGTCGCGACCGGGTCGGGTTCGGCGGAGGCGGGCGGGGCCATCGGGATGACGCTCAGCCCGCCGAGGGCAAGTGCGGTCGCAGTCAGGGCGACGACGCGTCTTCGAGCTGACACTTCGAGTCCTTCGAGAGTGGGAGCGGCCCGGAGGAGTTTCACGGGCCAACAAGACCGCCGGCCCGAACCAGCGGCCAGAAGTCTCCCAGTCGGTCGCGGGTGCCGTCGCCCGTATTTTCGCGGCTTGCGATGGGGTACATACTCGGTATATACATACTCAGTAACTAGGGAGGTGATCGAGTGTCCGTGAAGCACGCACTGCTGGCGCTGCTGGAGAAGCCGCGCTATGGCTACGAGCTGCGCGCAGAGTTCGAGCAGCGCACCGGCGCGAGCTGGCCGCTGAACGTCGGGCAGGTCTACACGACCCTGTCGCGACTCGAGCGTGACGGCCTCGTCGAGGCCGGAGGGACCGACGCGGAGGGACGGTCCCTCTACCAGCTGACCGAGGCCGGCAAGGTCGAGGTCAAGGGGTGGTTCGACACCCCGGTGGAGCGTACGCAGCCACAGCGCGACGAGCTCGCGATCAAGCTCGCGGTCGCGGTCGCGGTGCCGAGCGTGGACGTCGGCAAGGTCGTCCAGCAGCAGCGCAACGCGACGATGCAGGCGCTCCAGGGATACCGCCGTCAGTCGCGGTCCGGTGCCGCGGACGACCTCGCCGGAGGGCTGGTCCTCGACCGGCTCGTCTTCGCGGCCGAGGCCGAGATCCGCTGGCTCGACCACTGCGAGGCCCGGCTCCGCCGGGCGGCCGCGTCGAGCACCGCTCCGGAGCCCGTCGGTCCCGTCGACGGAGGGGACCGATGAACGCCGCACTCGCCCACGACCTGCGCCGCCTCAGCCACGACCAGGACCGCTGGCTCGCCGACGCCCGCGAGCGGCTGAGCCGCCGCACCCATGCAACGCCCGCCAGGCCGGGCACCACCACGACCAAGGAGTCCACCGATGAGTGAACCCGTCCTCCGGCTCACCGATGTGAGCCGCGTCCACGGCACCGGCGCTGCCGAGGTCCACGCCCTGCGCGGCGTCAGCCTTGCTGCGTACGCCGGTGAGCTGGTCGCCATCATGGGGCCGAGCGGCTCCGGCAAGTCGTCGTTGCTCACCATCGCCGGTGGCCTCGACTCGCCGACCGCCGGGTCGGTGACCGTCGACGGCCAGGACCTCGGCGAGGCCGGGATCAGCGGGCGCGCCAAGCTGCGGCGTACGTCGATCGGCTACGTCTTCCAGGACTTCAACCTGATCCCGGCCCTGACCGCCGCCGAGAACGTCGCGCTGCCGCTGGAGCTCGACGGCGCCGGTCGCCGTTCGGCACGGTCGGCGGCGAGGACGGCACTCGAGGAGGTCGGGCTCGACGGCTTCGCCGACCGGTTCCCCGACGAGATGTCGGGCGGGCAGCGGCAGCGGATCGCGATCGCCCGGGCGATCGTCGGTGAACGCCGCCTGATCCTTGCCGACGAGCCGACCGGCGCCCTCGACACCGAGACCGGTGAGGACATCCTCAAGCTGATCCGCGCGCGCTGCGACGCGGGTGCGGCCGGTGTGCTCGTGACCCACGAGCCCCGCTACGCCAGCTGGGCCGACCGAGTCATCTACGTGCGCGACGGTGTCGTCGTCGACGAGGCCGGCGAGGCTCCCGGCGCGCTCCTCGTGGACGAGGCCGGGGCATGAGTGGGGGTCTCGCGGGCTGGCGGCTCGCGCTCCGCATCGGGCAACGGGAGGCCCGGCGGGCGAAGTGGCGCAGCCTGCTCGTCATCTTGATGATCGCGCTCCCCGTGGCCGGCGTCACCGCGATCGCGGTGACCTACAAGACCTACGACGTCAACACCGTCGAGGGTCTCGATCGCCGGCTCGGCGCGGAGGCCGCGGCCAGGGTCGACGCCCAGAGTCCCGCACCCGTTCGGCAGGGCATCGATCCTGATCAGGCGAGCCAGTGGCTCGACGAGACCGGGACCGAGCCGCTGGACGCGGCCGGGCTGCGGGCCGTCGTCGGCGACCGGCCGGTGCTCTCCATCGACGACTACGGTCTGGACGTACGCACCGACAAGGGTGTCGCCTGGGCCAGCGGCCTGCGCACCGATCTGTCCGATCCGCTCGCCGCCGGGCTCACCCGACTGACCGACGGCCGGCTTCCGCAGGGGCCCGATGAGGTCGTGGTCAATGCCGCGCTCGCCGCCCGTGGCCCGGGTCTCGGCAAGGAGCTGCGGATCCCGAACGGCGGCTCCGAGGAGGTCCGCAAGGTCGTCGGGATCGTCGAGTCGGCAAGTGTGCGCAACGAGCCTTTCGTGGCCGGCGCCGGTCTCCCGGAGGCGAGCTACGCCACGACCTCGACCTGGCTGGTCGGGGGTGCTCCGGTGAGCTGGGGCGACGTCGAGAAGCTGAACGCGAAGGGTGCCTTCGTGCTCTCCCGGTCGGTCGTCCAGGACCCCTCGGCGGCTGCGTTGGCCGCCGATCGGAAGCTCGGCTCCATGGAGCGCGCGCCGGATGCCTCCGAGACCGTCGTCGTCGCCCTCATCGTGGTCATGGTGCTCCTCGAGGTCGTCCTGCTGGCCGGCCCTGCCTTCGCGGTGGCGGCCCGTCGACAGGCGCGGGACCTCGCGCTGATCGCCGCCTCCGGCGGCACGGCTCGCCAGGCTCGGCGTGCCGTCCTCGGGATGGCGATCGTCATCGGTGCGGTGGCCGCGGCCGTCGGGGCCGTGCTCGGGATCGGGCTCGCCCGCCTGCTGCAGCCGCTCGCCCAGGGCCAGGTCTCGGCGTGGTTCGGCCCGTTCGAGGTCCCGTGGCTGCAGATCCTGGCCGTCGCCGTCATCGGGTTCGGCGCGGCGATCTGTGCGGCGGTCGTGCCGGCCTGGATTGCGTCGCGACAGAACGTCGTCGGCGTACTGTCCGGGCGTCGCTCCGAGAGCCCGCCGTCGCGGCACTCGCCGCTCATCGGGCTCGTCCTCATCCTCGCCGGCGCCGCGTTGTCCGCTTTCGGCACGCGGGGAGCCTACGACGGGATCCCGATCGCCCTCGGCGTACTGCTGTGCGTCGCCGGGGTGCTGTTCATCCTCCCCGTCCTGGTCTCCATGGCTGCCCGGTTCAGCGCCCGGATGCCGTTGGTGATCCGCTTCGCGACGCGTGATGCCGACCGGCACCGCACCCGGACGGTCCCGGCAGCGGGCGCCATCGCGGTGACCGTGGTCGGCGCGGTCACCCTCGGGATCGCCTTCGGCAGCGATCAGTTGCAGAACCAGGAGACCTACCAGCCGTCGCTCGCCTACGGGGACGCTGCCGTGCAGCTCGATTCGAGTGCCGTCGCCGCCGAGAACACGGACGCCACGGCGTGGGAGGGCGTCGCGGCGCAGGTCGCGAAGGAGATCCCGAAGGCGACGATCGTGCCGGTCTCTGCCGCCGTGTTCTCCGACCCCGAGACCTTCTTCGCGATCCGGACCGGAGACGGCGCCGACGTCACGCCGGGCTCCAGCAACGGCACCTTCGGCGAGATGCTCGTCGCCGGGGAGGACGGCACCCTCCCGCCGGCCGTGACGCGCGTGCTCGGGGATGCGGATGTCGCTGCGGCCGAGAAGACCGTTCGCGCCGGTGGTGCGGTCGTGTTCACCGACGGCGAGAGGCCGGCTTCGAAGGACGCCCGACTGGACGTCCGGAAATGGGACGAGGAGACGGAGTCCGAGAAGGAGCAGGCCTCGGTCACCGTGCCGGCGACCTACCTCCATGTCGAGGACGCCTACGCGCCTGCGTACGCGGTCGTCCCGCCGGACGTGGCGAAGAAGCTGAGCGCCGAGCCGCAGGTGAGCGGCCTCTACGTCGAGAACGCACGGATCACCGCGGCCGCCGAGCAGGACCTCGACGAGGCCCTCGCCGCCGGGCAGGTCCCGACGTCGATCACGGTCGAGCGTGGGTTCCAGCAGGACGACAAGGCGGTGATCGTCTGGCTGCTCCTGATCACCCTGGCCGCGGTGCTGATGATCGGCGGTGCGCTCACCGCGACCTACCTCGCGCTCAACGACGCCCGCCCCGACCTGGCCACGCTGTCGGCCGTCGGTGCACCGACGCGTACGCGTCGACGGGTCGCTGCTGCGTACGCCCTGGTCATCGCGCTCCTCGGTGCGATCCCGGGGGCCCTGATCGGGTTCGTCCCGGGCATCGCGATCAGCTATCCGATCACCACCGAAGGCTGGCCGGAGCGCGACAGCGTCGCCGCGCACTACCTCGAGATCCCCTGGGACCTGGTCGGCATCGTGGTCGTCGGCCTGCCGCTGCTGATCGCGCTCATCGTCGCGGTCACCACCCGCAGCCGCCTCCCCATGGTCGCCCGCGTCGAATAGGGACTTCTGACGGGCCGAATCCTCAGTTGTGGGCGACGAAACTCGAGTTTC
>NZ_JBHVKJ010000112.1:0-7005 GCF_042798275.1 Nocardioides sp. NPDC057767
CGGTTACCGCTGGAACGGCCGCTTGCACGACCGGCGCGCCGAGGTCGACGAGCTCCGTCGGTCCCTGCCGACACTGCGCGTCACCGTGGAGATTCGCAGGTCTGCGCCTTTGGTCTCGGGGAGGGTCAGTACGGTGATCGCCGAGACGGCCAGCAACGCGATGCCGTACCAGAGGAAGCCGCCCATGTTGCCCTGGTCGGCGAACCAGGTCTGCAGGTAGGGCGCGGTGCCACCGAAGGCCGCGACCGCGATGGAGTAGGGGACGGCAAGACCCACAGTCCGGATCCGGGTCGGAAAGATCTCCGCGAACGCAGCCGGGGCGACCCCCGTCCAGCAGGCCAACAGCACCAGTGCGATCGACATCGCGGTGAACAGCGACCAGGGCGAGGAACCGACCATGGCGTTGAGCGGGAAGGTGACGGCCGCCATGCCGACCACCATGATCAGCATCATCGGCTTGCGGCCGATCCGGTCGGAGAGCATTCCGGCCAGGGGCAGCGTCGCCAGGAAGACCAGGTTGGCGCCGACGCCGGCCCAGAGCGCACCCTCGGCGTCCATGCCGCGCACGCTGATGGCGTACGCCGGAGCGGCGATCCCCCAGACGTAGTAGGCGACGGTGCCGCCGATGGTCATTCCGATGACCTGGAACAGCAGCTTGGGGTTCCGCCGGATCACGCTCCAGCGGCTCTCCTGAACCTCGTCGGCCTCGCGCGCGCCCTCTTCGAAGACAGCAGTCTCTTTCATGCGGAGCCGCATGACCAGGGAGTAGAGGCCGAAGATGCCGCCCAGGATGAAGGGGACCCTCCAGCCGTAGGAGTACATCTGGTCCTCGGTCAGGATGCCGGACAGCGTGGCGCCGATGAGCGTTCCGGCGATGACGCCGCAGGTGCCTGAGAAGTAGATGAGGCTCGACCACAACCCGCGCCTGGCAGCGGGGGCGACCTCCGCGATGTAGGTCTGGGCCGACGGCAGCTCGCCGCCGTGGGCGAGGCCTTGGCCGAGCCGCGCCACCAAGAGGATGACCGACGCCCAGATCCCGATCTGACCGTACGTCGGAGACAGCCCGATCGCCAGGCTGCCGCCGGCGGCGAGGGCGATCGTGCCCGCCATCGACGACTTGCGGCCGTGTCTGTCGGCGACCCAACCGAAGACGAAGCCGCCGAGCGGCCGGGCCGCGAACCCGACGGCGAAGACGGCCAGGGTGCTCAGCAGGGCAGAGACCTTGTCCTCGTTGTTGAAGAACTGGCCGGCGAAAAAGGCCGCGAAGGTGGCATAGATGTTCCAGTCGAACCACTCCATCGCGTTGCCGGCGCCGATCCCGAAGATCGTGCGGCGCTTGTCGCGGTTGGTGCGGGTGTTCGGGTCGTCGAGAGTGATCTCGACGGGACGGTGGGCGGTGCTCATCGGGCGTACTCCTCGGTGGTGGTCGCGGTTCGGGAGTGTGCGGACAGGGCCTCGAGCTTGGTCATCGCCAGCCCGGCGTGAACAGCGCTGGCGAGCGGCAGGACGGATGCGGCGAAGTCGACCTGCGGGTGGTGGTTCACGGGTGCGGAGTCAGGATCCAGGCCAGGGACGGTCGCGCCCAGCATCAGGAAGGCGCCCGGCACCTCGTTCAGCACGCGGGAGAAGTCCTCCGAGCCGCCGACGGGCTGGGGAAGCTCCAGATAATGCTCTTCGCCGAGGATCTCACGTACGACGTCGGCGCTGAAGGAAGCCTCGTCGGTGTCGTTCACGGTCACCGGATACTCCGGCTCGAACTCGATGGTGGCTCGCACCCCGTGTGCCGTGGCGATCCCCTCGATCGTCTCCCGGATCGCGTCGGCGAGCTTGGTCGAGCTGGCCTCTGAGAAGCAGCGTACGGTCGCCTCGAAGCCGGACTCGGTGGGGATGATGTTGTGGCGGGTGCCGCCGTAGATCCGGCCTACCGTCACGACGACGGGGTCGAAGATGTCGAAGCGCCGGGTCACCATCGACTGCAGTGCGGTGATCATCGCCGCCGATGCCGCGATCGGGTCCTTGGCCCGATGCGGCATCGACCCGTGGCCACCGACTCCGTGCACGGTCACCCCCAGCCGATGCGACGCGGAGAGGATCGGTCCGGACCTGGTGGCCACTACGCCGGTGGGCACCATCCCGCTGAAGACGTGCTGGGCGTACGCGGCGTCCGGGCGTCGACCGCTGGCGTCGAGCACCCCTTCCTCGATCATCACCCCAGCTCCGTCCCAACCCTCCTCGCCGGGCTGGAACATCAGCACGACGTCGCCGGCGAGGCGGTCGCGGTGTTGGTGGAGCAGCCGCGCCGCGCCGACCAGACCGGTGGTGTGCAGGTCGTGACCGCAGGCGTGCATGGCGCCGTTGGTGCTGGCGAAGTCGAGTCCGGTCCGTTCAGCGAGCGGGAGCGCATCCATGTCGCCTCGAAGCAGAACGGTCTTGGGGTGCACGGCGTCCCGCCTGCCACCGCGAAGAACAGCGGTCACCGAAGTGGTACGGGCGCCCGTGCTGATCTCGAGGTCGAGACCGGACAGCTCCGCCAGCACCCGCTCCTGGGTGCGGGGCAGATCCAGCCCTACCTCGGGGTCGTGGTGGAGCTCGCGGCGTAGTCGGGAGAGGTCGTCCGCGAGTGCGGTCGCGTCGTCGAGCAGGTCCATGGATCTCCGTCCGGATCGGATGTGCAGGTCCCGTCCAGGGTGGAGAGTGATGTGCGTCACGCGCCGATATGTGATGATTTCACCCGCCAGATGGTTCACATCGGAGGAATCAACCCTTGCAGCTCGCCGAAGACGATCTTTCGCTCATCCACGCGCTGCAGATCCGCCCACGCGCCACCTGGGCCGAGCTGGGACGTGCTCTCGGTACGACGCCGATCTCCCTGGCTCGGCGGTGGGACCGGTTGCGGGACGCAGGTGCCGCGTGGGTCACGGCCTACCGGTTGCCGGCGGAGGGCGCGCACTACGCCTTCCTCGAGGTCGCCTGCCGTGCCGCCGACCTCGCTGCAGCACGCGACGAGCTGGTTGCCTGGCCGGCGGTGATGTCGGTGGAGGAGGCTTCACGCGACTACAACCTGGTGCTGACGGTTGGCACCGTCTCCCTGCAGGACCTTTCCGCGCTCGTGCTCGACCGGATCCCCGGGATCGCCGGGGTCACCGGCGTACGGTCCCACATCGTCGGGCGCTTGCATGCCGAGGGCAGCGTGTGGCGAGTCGGAGCGCTGGACCCGTACGCGGCGACGGCGGTTGCCGAGATCCGCGAGCCGGTGACTGTTCACGACGGTGCGATCGACCCCTCGGACGAGACTTGGCGACCGCTGGTGGCCGCACTGGCCCTGGACGGGCGCGCGAGTGCGGCGGAGATCGCCCGCTCGACCGGGCGCCCCGTCTCGACGGTGGGTCGGCAGCTGATCAGGCTGCTGCGCTCGGACGTGCTTCGTCTCCGCTGCGATGTGGCTCAGGGGCTGACTCCCTATCCGTTCTACGTGAACTGGTGGTGTCAGGTCCCTACCGCGCATGTGCCTGCTGCGGTCGGCCGACTGCGTACGCATGCCCGGGTGCGCCAGGTCGCGAGCATCCCGGGACCGGCGAACCTCCTGTTCAGCACGTGGCTGGGTGGTCCCGAGGAAGCGCTGCGGATGCAGGAGTTCGTCGAGGATGAGCTGGCCCCGGCCCGGGTGGTGGAGTCGGCGGTGGTGCTGCGCAGCGCGAAGAGAATGGGAACGCTGCTCGGGCCGCAGGGCCGGGCCACCGGCGAGGTGGTGCCGTTCGCGCCGGACTCGAGGTCGGGCGCCATCGTGCATCGCGACGGCGCCCCTCTGACTCCATCATGAGCCGGTCGGCGCAAGACCTGGTTCCGGGCGTGAATATCCGTGTCCAGCACGGTGGCGCGTCTCCTAAGGTGTGGTCATGACCATGTCCGCCGCTGCTCCCGGACCCCGCTGGCTCGGGGACGTCGGACAGGTCGCGTTGGCCGTGGCGCTCGCGCTGGTGCTGTTTCCGGTCGGCTGGACGTCGGTGGTCGAGGGCGAGGTCGCCAGAGGCTGGGAGATCGCGCTCGTCGCAGCGCTGGTCGTCCTCCACAGCGCCGTCGTCACCGCCCGGCGCCGGCCGCTGGAGTCCTTCGCCGTCGGGGCGCTGGCCGAGCTGGTGCTGGTCGCCGCCCCGGATCTGAGCGGGCCCACGGCCGAGGCAGCCGGCAGCGACTACGGGCCGGTGCTGCTGCCGAGCAGCCTGTGTTTCTTCGTGCTGCTCTACGCGGTGAGCGCGCAGGATCGACGGCCCTGGCCAGGGGTGGCCCTCGGCATCGGGCTGGTGGGGTGCCTGGTCACCGTCGTACGTCTGTCGGGGTTCGAGGGCACCGGCCTTGAGGGGTGGACGTGGTGGCTGATGGTGGCCACCGCGACGCTGGGTGCGACGGTGGCGGCATGGGCGCTCGGCCGGTTCCGGGCCACCCGGGCCGCCTGGATCGACCAGCTCGCCGACCGAGCCGCAGCCGAGGAGCGCCAGCGCATCGCGCGCGAGATGCACGACGTCGTCGCGCACTCGCTGGCGGTCGTGGTCAGCCACGCCGAGGCCGGCCGGATGGTCGTCGGGCAGCAGCCCGAGCGGGCCTCGGGGATCCTCGACACCATCGCGACCACGGGTAGGGAGGCGCTCGCCGAGATGCGCGGGCTGCTCGGTGTGCTCGGCGGCGAGTCATCTCGACAAGCTCGATACATCGCCTCGACCGAGCCGCAACCCGGGCTGGCCGATGTCGACGACCTCGTCGAGCGGATGCGCGAGGCCGGTCTGACCGTCCACCTCGACGCCGATGATCCCGGCCAGGTCGCACCGGCCGTCGGGCTGACCGCCTACCGCGTCGTCCAGGAGGCGCTCACCAACGTCACCCGTCACGCAGGACCGGGAGCGGTCGCGACCGTGTCGGTGACCCGCGCCGGGCGCCAGCTCCGGATCGAGGTCAGCGACGACGGCGTGGGGATCCAGCGACCGCCCGGTCGAGGGCTGAGCGGGATGCGCGAACGGGTGTCCGCGGTGGGCGGCACGCTCGAGGCCGGGCCGAGCGGCGAAGGGTGGCGGGTCCGCGCCATGATGCCGCTGTGACGGAGCCAGATGACCCGATCCGGGTCGCGATCGTCGACGACCAGGAGCTGATGCGCTCGGCCCTCCGGATGATGGTGGAGAGCCAGCCCGACCTGGAGCTCGCAGGGGAGGCGGCCGACGGCCACGAGGCGCTCGCCCTGGTGCGTACGAAGCGGGTCGACGTCGTCCTCATGGACCTGCGGATGCCCCGCCTCGACGGGATCCAGGCGACGGCCGCGATCACCGGCGAGCAGCCGGCGACGAGGGTGGTCGCACTGACCACGTTCGACCTCGACGACTACGCGTTCCCGGCGATCCGTGCCGGTGCCAGCGGCTTCCTCCTCAAGGACGCCAGGGCCGAGGAGATCGTGACCGCGATCCGCACCGTCCACGCAGGTCACGCGGTGGTCGCGCCCTCGACGACGCGTCGTCTGCTGGAGCACGTCGCGACCGCACCGACCCCGGACAACGGGAGGGCCGCCGACATCCGGGAGACGCTCACACCTCGCGAGCTCGACATGCTGCTCGAGCTCGCCACCGGCGACAGCAACGCCGAGATCGCCCGTCGCGTCCACCTCTCCGAGGCGACGGTGAAGACGCACGTCGGCCATGTGCTCGCCAAGCTCGGCCTGCGCGATCGGGTGCAGGCGGTCGTGCTGGCGTACGAGACGGGGTTGGTCGGGCCCCGGAGCTGAGCCTCATCCCAGAGGATGAGGGGTCCGCGACCTGAGGGCGACGAAGCGCCGCCGCGGACCGACCAGTGTGGAGACATGACCACACAAGCACCCACGAGACCACGTCCGTCAGATGTCTACTCCCGCCGACCCTGGCGGATCCACCAGATCACGGTCGGTGGCCGCCGGGCGACCGCTCAGGGGGTGGACCGATGACCACCACGATGGAACGTACGCAGCCCCGATCGTCCGTGCGGCGCGCGGCGCCCTGGGTGGCCGGTGCCTGGGCCCTCGCCTTCGGCGCCCTGTCCGGGCTCGCGCTCGTGGGCCGGACAGCAGACCCGTGGACGCCGGAGGCCGCCTCGCCGCTGGGCGGACTCAGCGGCACGCAGATGTCCTGGGTGGTGACCGTCGCCGCGCTCCTGGTGCTGGTCGCCGGGGTCGCGGGAGCCGTCGGCCGGGAACGTCTCGCGCAGTGGCGGGCCGGCTGGCTGCTGGTCGGGGTGGGGCTCGCGGTGGCGCTGGTCGTCTCCGACGTCCGCGCGCTGTCGTTCCTCGGCTATCTGCCGCAGACGCTGCTCGCGCTGGTCGGCATCGGTCCGGCCGCCGGCCACCTGAACTGGGACATCTTCCTCGACTCGGGTACCGCCCTCGCCCACGCGGTCGGCGGTATCGCGAGCGTGGTCGCCGGCATCGGCCTGCTCGAGCGGGCCGCTCCGGAGGGTCGGATCGACTGGGGCCGCTGGGTGCGCTGGGGGCGCCCGGCCGTCACCGTCGCGATCGTCGTACCTCTTCTGTACGCCGTCACCCGGATCGCCTGGGCGGTGGGCGTGCCGTTCGGGATCAGGCAGGAGATGCTCGACGAGCTCGGGTCGGGGAGATGGGCAGGTCTCGGACTGGCGCTCTTCGCGGTCGTCGGGGCCGTGCTGACCTGGGGTCTGATCGCCCGCTGGGGCGAGGTCTTCTGGGCCTGGGTGCCGCGCTTCGGTGGCCGTCCGGTGCCGGTGGCGATGGCGCTGGTGCCCGGGATCCTGGTTGCCGCCGCGGTCACCTCCGCCGGGCTGTCCTTCTGGCGGATGGTGTTTGCCGGTGACCTCTGGGCTGTCCCCGGAGCCACCTCGGACTGGGCGGCGTGGGCTCCCGAGATGCTGTGGCCGGTGTGGGGTGTGGCACTGGCTGTCGCCTGCCTCGCCTATCTGGGGCGCCGTGTCGGACGGCGCTAGCGCGCAGACGGGCCCGCTCGACCTGGAAAACTCCAGGTC
>NZ_JBHVKJ010000113.1:0-6799 GCF_042798275.1 Nocardioides sp. NPDC057767
GTCGGCGCGTCATGACGCGCCGACTCGGCGTTGTTTTCGGTCAGGATGCGCCGACTCGGCGGGCGCCTGGCCGAGATCGGTCATAGTGGGATGTTGCCGTGAGCACCGCGGCGTACGCCGACGGTCTGGATCGCTTCCTCGAAGGCGGCAGCGATCGCGCTGCGGGTGGCAGCCGGCTCGATGACCTCATCCACGACACCGATCTCGACGGCCTTGTCGACACCGCCGGCGAGACGCTCGTGCTCGGCCGCGAGCTCCGCCTCGACCTGAGGACGGAGGTCAGGCGCGACCTCGGCGAGCTTGCGGCGGTGCAGGATGCGGATGGCGGCGACCGGGCCCATGACCGCGACTTCGGCACCCGGCCAGGCGAAGACCTTGGTCGCGCCGAGGGAACGGGCGTTCATGGCGATGTAGGCGCCGCCATAGGTCTTGCGGGTCACCAGGGTGACCCGGGGGACCACACACTCGCCGAAGGCGTGCAGGAGCTTGGCGCCACGGCGGACGACCCCGTCCCACTCCTGACCCACGCCTGGCAGGTAGCCGGGGACGTCGACGACGACGATCAGCGGGACGCCGAGCGAGTCGCAGAGACGTACGAACCGGGAGGCCTTCTCCGCTGAGAGGGAGTCGAGGCAGCCGCCGAGCCGCAGCGGGTTGTTGGCCACGACGCCGACAGTGCGGCCGCCGAAGCGGCCCAGGGCGGTGACGATGTTGGGCGCCCAACGCGCGTGCAGTTCCTGGGTGGTGCCCTCGTCGAGGATGTTCTCCACGAGCGGGTGTACGTCGTAGGCACGCTTCTTCGACTCCGGCAGCTGCTCGGCGAGGTCCTTGTCCTCCACCGCGGCGACGTCGAGACCGCCCTGCGAACCGAGGAGGGAGGTGACCGTGCGCGCCTTGTCGAGAGCCTCGCGCTCGGACTCGGTGAGGATGTGGACGACGCCGGAGCGGCGGCCGTGCGGCTCCGGGCCGCCGAGGCGCAGCATGTCGACGTCCTCGCCGGTGACGGAGCGTACGACGTCGGGACCGGTCACGAAGATCCGGCCCTCGGGGCCGAGGATGACGACGTCGGTGAGGGCAGGACCGTAGGCAGCACCGCCGGCCGCGGGGCCGAGAACGACCGAGATCTGCGGGATCTTGCCGCTGGCCTGCGTCATCGCGTGGAAGATGCGGCCCACGGCGTGCAGGGAGAGTACGCCCTCGGCGAGCCGGGCGCCACCGGAGTGCCACAGGCCGATGATCGGGATGCCGTCGGTCATCGCCCGGTGGTAGGCGTCGACGACCACACGGCAGCCGAGGTCGCCCATCGCACCGCCCATGACGGTGGCGTCGGAGCAGAAGGCGACCGCGCGGGTGCCGTCCACCTCGCCGACGGCGGCCAGCATGCCGGAATCGTCGTCGGGCGAGATGAGCTTGACGGTGCCCTCGTCGAAGAGCGCCTGCAGACGGGTCAGCGGGTTGCGCGGGTCCTGGTCGCGAGGAAGCTTCTGCTTCGCCGCGGGGGCCGGTGCAGGCGCCGTGATCGTCATCAGATGCTTCCGTAGACGACAGCGACGTTCGCGCCGCCGAAGCCGAAGGAGTTGTTGAGAGCTGCGATGTCGCCGACCGGGAGGTCGCGCGCCTTGGTGGCGATGTCGAGCTCGACCGCGGGGTCGAGGTTGTCGAGGTTGATGGTCGGCGGCGACTGGCGGTGGTGGATCGCCAGCACGGTCGCGACCGTCTCGAGTGCGCCGGCACCGCCGAGCAGGTGGCCGGTCATCGACTTGGTCGAAGTGACCACGACGTTCTCGACGTGCTTGCCGAGGGTGGCGTGGAGCATCAGGCCCTCGGCGATGTCGCCCTGCGGGGTGGAGGTCGCGTGAGCGTTGACGTGGGCGATCGTGCTCGGGTCGATGTCGCCGTCCTCGAGCGCGCGCTTGATGGCGCGGCTGCCGCCACGACCCTCCGGGTCGGGCTGGGCGATGTCATGGGCGTCGGCGGTCACGCCGGAGCCGAGGACCTCGGCGTAGATCCGGGCGCCACGGGCCTGAGCGTGCTCGAGCGACTCGAGCACGACGATGCCGGCACCCTCGCCGAGGACGAAGCCGTCGCGGCCGGTGTCCCAGGGGCGGCTGACCGCGGTCGGGTCGCCACCGTCGGGGCCGGACGCGGTCTTGGACAGGGCCATCATGTTGGCGAACGCGGCGATCGGCAGCGGGTGGATCGCGGCCTCGGTGCCGCCGGCGAGCACGACGTCGGCGCGGCCCAGACGGATCTGGTCGGCGGCCAGGGCGATCGCCTCGGAGCCGGAGGCACAGGCCGAGATCGGGGTCTGAGCGGCGGCGCGGGCGCCGTAGGTCAGCGAGATGTTGGCTGCCGAGGCGTTGGCCATCAGCATCGGGACGGCGAGCGGGCTGACCCGGCGCGGCCCCTTGGCGAGAAGCGTGTCGTAGTTGTCGAGCAGCGTGGTCACGCCGCCGATCCCGGTGGCGACGGCGACGCCGAGGCGCTCACCGTCGAGGCCGGCCTCGGTCGCGGTGCCTTCGAAGCCGGCGTCCTTCCAGGCCTCGGCCGCGGCGACCACGGCGAACTGTGCGGAGCGGTCCAGGCGCCTGGCCTTGACCCTCTCCAGAACCTCGGACGGCTCGACGGCGATGCGGCCGGCGATGCGTACGGGAAGGTCTTGAGCCCACTCCTCGGTGAGCTCGCGGATGCCGGAGCGGCCGGCGATCAAGGCATCCCAGGTGGTGGCTACGTCTCCGCCGACCGGGTTGGTGGTGCCCAATCCGGTGACGACGACTCGGGTGCGGCTGCTCATGTGGTCTCCGTGGGGTGTTGGCGCGTCGGGAACAGGTGATACAGGTCCGGCGGCTCGGCCTGGGAGGGTTGGCCGAGCCGCCGGGGCGCGTCAGGCGTTCGCGGAAGCCTTCTCGATGAAGCTCACCGCGTCGCCAACGGTCTTGAGGTTCTTGACCTCCTCGTCGGGGATGGATACGCCGAACTTCTCCTCGGCGGCAACGACGACCTCGACCATGGACAGCGAGTCGACGTCGAGGTCGTCGACGAAGGACTTGTCGAGCTGGACGTCGGCGACATCGATGCCGGCGACCTCGTTGACGATCTCGGCGAGGTCGGAGCGGATCTCTTCGGTGGTGGCCATGTGTGGTGCTTCCTCTCGGATTTTCTTTGTGGTGAAACTCTGGGTGGTGTGAGGCTAGGGCAGGACGACGACCTGGGCGGCGTAGACCAGCCCGGCGCCGAACGCGATGAGCAGAGCGGTGTCGCCCGACTGAGCCTGCCCCTCTTCGACCATCCGCTCAAGGGCCAGCGGGACCGAGGCGGCGGAGGTGTTGCCCATCGTGGCGATGTCACGTGCGATCTTGACCGACTCCGGGAGCTTCATGGAGCGGGCCAGGGCGTCGACGATGCGCATGTTGGCCTGGTGCGGGACGAAGCAGTCGAGCTCGTCGGCCGTGATGCCGGCCTTCTCGAGCGCCTCCTGGCCGACCTTGGCCATCGCGAACGAGGCCCAGCGGAAGACGGGGTTGCCCTCCATCGTGAGCCAGGGCGTCTCCTTGGCCTCGTTGGCGACGAACCAGTCGGGCGTCTGGATCAGGTCGGCCTTGTCGCCGGAGGAGCCCCACACGACCGGACCGATCCCGGGCTCCTCGCTCGGGCCGACGACCGCGGCGCCCGCGCCGTCGGCGAAGATGAAGGCGGTGCCACGGTCGTGCGGGTTGGTGATGTCGGAGAGCCGCTCGACGCCGATGACGAGTACGTGACGGGCGCTGCCGCCGCGGACGAGGTCGTTGGCCAACGCGATGCCGTGGCAGAAGCCGGCGCAGGCCGCCGAGATGTCGAAGGCGGCCGGGTTGTCGGCGCCGAGCTCGTCGGCGATCAGCGCGGCGACCGCGGGGGTCTGGCGCATGTGGCTGACCGTCGCGACGATCACGCAGTCGATCTGGTCGATGCCGATGCCGGCGTGCTCGAGAGCCTTGCGGGACGCGGCGACCGACATCATCTGCACGGTCTCCTCGTCGTTCGCCCAGCGGCGCTCGACGATGCCTGAGCGGGTGCGGATCCATTCGTCGGAGGAGTCGATGAGGCCGACGATCTCGCTGTTGGGGACGACCCGGCTCGGACGATAGCCGCCCACGCCGAGGATGCGGGCGTGCGGGGCGCCTGTCGGGGATGAGATCACGAGTGCTGCGCTCCCGTCGGGTGCAGACGGAGCAGGGGCTGGCCGGGGGAGACGAGGTCGCCGTCCTCGACCAGCCACTCGATGACCTCGCCACCGTGGGCCGAGGTGATCGCGATCGTGTCGCGGAGGCTGGCGATCGCGCCGATCTCGGTGCCGGCCGGGATCACGTCGAGGCCGGACACCGTCTCGGAGAGCTTGAAGGTCCCCTTGGAGGGCGAGACGACCATGCGCCAGGTCGGCGTGGTCTCGATCGGGTTGGCCTCGCCGTGCTTCTCGACGAACGCGCGGGCGTCCTCGAGCTGGTCGGGCGTCTTCAGGGCGAAGGTCTCGACGCCCTTGAGGGCCCGCTTGGCGATCCCGGTCAAGGTGCCGGCCGGCGGCATCTCCAGGATGCCGGTCACGCCGATGTCGGACATCGTGTCGAGGCAGAGGTCCCAGCGCACCGGGTTGGCGATCTGGCCGACGATCCGGTCCAGCGCCTTCGCGCCGTCATGGACGATCTGGCCGTCCTTGTTGCTGATCAGGCGCGTACGCGGGTCGTGGGTCGAGACGCTCTGGGCCAGCCGGGTGAGGTGGCCGACGGCGGGCTCCATGTGCTTGGTGTGGAACGCGCCGGCGACGCTGAGCGGCATCAGCCGGGCCTTGGCGGGCGGCTCGGCGGCGAAGGCCTCGAGCTCCTCGAGCGTGCCCGCGGCGACGATCTGCCCGGGGCCGTTGTCGTTGGCGGGGGTGAGGCCGTGCTTCTCGATCGCCGCGAGGACCTCCTCGCGGACTCCGCCGAGGACCGCGGTCATGCCGGTCGGCGTCTTCGCGGCGGCCTCGGCCATGGCCTTGCCACGCTCACGGACGAGCACCATCGCCTGCTCGGCGCTGATCGCGCGGGCGCCGGCGGCGGCGGTGATCTCACCGACGCTGTGGCCGGCGACGGCACCGATCTTCGCGAAGGCGTCCGCGGGCTGCGGGAAGAGCTGCAGCGCGGCGACCAGGCCGGTGGCGACCAGCAGGGGCTGGGCGATCTCGGTGGCGCGGATGGTCTCTGCGTCGGCATTGGTGCCGTAGTCGATCAGGTCGATGCCTGCGACGGTCGAGAGCCACTCCATACGAGCGGCGAAAGCGGGGTCCTCCAGCCACGGGGTGAGGAATCCTGGTGTCTGAGCACCTTGTCCGGGGGCGACAATGACGAGCACGGAACGATGGTCCCGTCTGGAGGGGTCCTGGTTCACCTTCGGCGGCGACGAATATCTGTCACGCAATCCTGTAGGGGTTCTACAATTTCCGCCGATGCCAGGGTTAATGGTCCTGTTGCCTGCCGAGGATCAGGGCGACCTGCAGCGCAAGAGCGTCCCGTGAGTCGGTCGGGGTGAAGCCGGTGAGCTCGGCCACCTGCTTGAGCCGGTAGCGCACGGTGTTGGGGTGCACGAACAGGGTGCGACCGGTGGCTTCGAGGCCGCCTCCGGCGGCGAAGTACGCCGCCAGCGTCTCGATCAGGGTGCTGCGGGCCTCCACCAACGGCTGGTAGAGATGCTCGATCAGGTAGCGGTGGGCCCACGCGTCGCCGGCCAGGGCACGTTCGGGCAGGAACGACTGGCTCCGCGCCGGACGAGGTGCGTCGGGCCACCCGGGCGCGGCCCGGTAGGCCGAGAGCGCGGCTCGGGCGGAGTCGGCGGCGGTGGCGAGCCCGGTGGCCATCGGCCCGACCACGACGGGACCGTCGGCGAAGAGATCGACGATGCGGCCGGCGGCCTCGAGCGGGTCCTCGATACCGCCGAGCAGGGCGACGAGGCGGTCACCCTGGACCGCGCACAGGGAGTGCATGTCGTGGACGCGGGCGCGCCGGCGTACCTCCTCCATGGCGGCGTCGAGGCCGACGCCATCGGGCGCGTGGCCGAGGACGGCGCACAGCTGCAGGTCGGCGTCCCAGCCGAGCGCGCTGGCCCGGGAGAGGACGACCTCGTCGGTCTCGGCGCGCAGGACCGCGTCGACCACGAGCGCCTCGAGACGGGCGTCCCAGGCACCTCGCTGCTCGGCGGCGCGGGCGTAGACCTCGGCGGTGGCGAAGGCGACCTCGCGGGCGTAGCGGCCGATGGCCTCATGCACGTCGGCGGCGTCCTCGGTGCCGAGGAGGTCGTCGATGTTGGCCTCGACCACCTCGATCGAGAGTCGGACCAGGTCGACGGTCTGCTGCAGCGTGATGATGCCGGTCAGCGCGCGCGGCGCGACACCGAACATCGAGGCGGCCAGGTCGGGCTTTGCGGTGTCGGCGGAGGCGCCGCCGGCGTACCAGCCGACGAACTCCTTGATGCCGGCCTGGACGATCAGGCCGACCAGGGAGCGGTTCTTCGCGGAGAGATCCTTGAACCACGGCATCGCGTCGTCCATGCGCGAGGTCGCGGCCGTCGCCAGCCGGCCGGTCGCGCGACGCAGAGCCTGCGCGGTGCGCTGGCGGGTGGGAGGGATCACTGCGGTCACGTTGTCCATTCTTGCGCTTAGTACATCTGATGACATGCCGAGTCGGCGCATCCGACCCCTCTGGCTCGCTTCGCTTCGCCAGACACGGGGTCAGAAGCGGCGACTCGGCGCCACGAGGGTCAGGCGTCGCCGCCCTCCAGCGAGATGCCCTTC
>NZ_JBHVKJ010000114.1:0-6183 GCF_042798275.1 Nocardioides sp. NPDC057767
GGAAGTTTCGTCGCCCACAACTGCAGACTCGGCCGTCAGAACTACCTATTCGTCGAGGTCTTTCTCGGCGCGCTTGGCCGCGGCGCGGAGCTCGAACAGCTCGGTGGCGAGGCCGCCGATGGCGCCGGCCACGTCACGTACGGCGCCGGTGATGATGACCGCCACCTGTCCGACGGTGGTCGCGGTGACCTCGACGGCGCTCTGCGCGACATCCTTGCGGATCTCGTTCTTGCTCAGATCTGGTGCCATGACCACCCATTGTGGCCGGTCATCCGTCATGCCGCGACCCCCTCGAGGGCAGGAGTGCCTTCCGAAGGCGCCGTGACGGGGCGCTTGCGATCGGGCAGGGCGTACCGGCAGATCTTCTTGAAGACGCCCCACAGCTGCTGGTGCAGCGGGCCGGTGTTGTAGGAGAGGCCGTAGCGCTCGCAGATCTCGCGGACCTCCTCGGCGATCTCCGGGTAGCGGCGCGCGGGCAGGTCGGGGAAGAGGTGGTGCTCGATCTGGTGCGACAGGTTCCCGGACATGATGTGGAAGATGCGGCCACCGGTGATGTTGGCCGAGCCGAGCAGCTGACGGTAGTACCAGTGACCCTGGGTCTCGTCCTCGCACTCCTCCTGCGAGAAAGAGGCGACTCCGGCCGGGAAGTGGCCGCAGAAGATGATGTTGAACGCCCAGATGTTGCGTACCAGGTTAGCCACACCGTTGCCGAGGAACGTCAACGGTGCGAGCGGACCAGTCAGCAGCGGGAACAGGACGTAGTCCTTCAACGCCTGGCGCTTGACCTTCTTCATCAGCCCACGGTGCAGCTCGGCGTTGTCCGACATCTTGCGCTTGCCGGCGACGATGTTCTCGACCTCGAGGTCATGCATCGCGACGCCCCACTCGAAGAAGATCATCAGCAGGAACGCATAGAGCGGGTTGCCGAGGAAGTAGGGGTGCCACTTCTGGTCCTCGTCCATGCGCAGGATGCCGTAGCCGATGTCGCGGTCCTTGCCGAGGACGTTGGTGAAGGTGTGGTGGATGTAGTTGTGGGAGTACTTCCACTGGTCGGAGGGGCAGACGTTGTCCCACTCGAACATGCGCGAGTTGAGGTCGGGGTCGCCCATCCAGTCGTACTGGCCGTGCATGACGTTGTGCCCGATCTCCATGTTGTCGAGGATCTTGGAGATCGACAGACAGGCGACGGCCGGGACCCAGCCGATCACGGGCAGGTAGAAGAGCGCGCGGCCGGCGAGCTCGAAGGCGCGCTGTTTCTTCACGATGTCGTAGATGTACGCCGAGTCCTTCTCGCCCAGGTCGGCGACGATCCGCTGGCGGATGGCGTCCATCTCCTGGCCGAAGGCTTCGAGCTCCTCGGCGGAGAGGCGGCGGTTGCCGGTGTTCTCAACGGTGGTCATGGGGTGTCTCCTTGGAGGAATCGTCAGAGGTCCACGGAGCAGTCGCCCTCGGGCGTGCTCACGCAGATCCGGATCTGTTCGTCGGGGAGCTCGGAGGTCTCGCCGGTCAGGATGTTGCGGACCCGTCCGGAGCTCTTGTTGGTGGTGCAGGAGAAGCAGATCCCCATCCGGCAGCCGGACTCGGGGGTCAGCCCCGCGGCCTCGGCCTGGTCGAGGATCGTGGCGCCGTCGTTGGCGACGGTCTTGCCGGTGCGCGCGAACTCCATCTCACCGCCGGCCACACCGGCGGTCTTCGGCGGCTTGAAGTACTCCACCTTCAGCGACTCCGTGCCGGCGTACGCAGCCTGGGCCGCCTCGATGAGCGACGCCGGCCCGCAGGCCCACGTCGGCAGGTCCCGATATCCCGGGACCAGCTTCGAGAGCAGCGCCGGGGAGAGATAGGGCGCCCCGTCGGCGGTGTGGAGGAGGTGCAGGTCGACGCCGTGGCCCTGGTGCCGGATCTCCTCGAGCTCCTCGGCGAAGATCTGGCGGTCGGCGCTGGGCGCCCAGTGCAGAAAGGTGACCTTGCCCCGGTGCGTACGCCGCTGCAGGGAGCGCAGCATCGACATCACCGGGGTGATGCCGGAGCCACCGGAGATCAGCACGATGTGCTCGGGCACACGGTCGGGCAGCACGAAGTCGCCCTCGGCCTGGGACAGGTGCACCAGGGTGCCGACGGTGGCGCGCTCGGTCAGGTACTTGGAGATGCTGTAGGGAGTCGCGTGCTCGTCGTCGTGAGCACGCACCGTGATGGTGAGCGGCTCACCGGCCTTGCCCTCGGTGTTGGAGACGGTGAAGACGCGGGTGGTGCGCCGCCCCTCCCCCGTGTCGATGCCGACACTGACGTGCTGGCCGGCGCGGTGACCGCGCCAGGTCGAGGTGGGCTGGAGCGTCACGGTCGCCACCCGGGGCGCGCCGGGCGCGCTGACCTCCGGATGGATGTCGGTGATGCGGGCCCGCACCTCGTGCGCGGCCAGCATCGGGTTGATCTGGGTCAGGTAGCGGTCGATGCCGTGCGGGGAGGCGAGCGCCGCAACCGTGCGGGAGCGGAGGATCCGGCCGCCGAGGTCGAGTGCCATGTGTTTCGCCTTTCAGTGAACATCTGTACACCGACAACGATGGCGGGTCACCACAACCCGCGTCAAGACACGAAGCACGTGGTCCAGATCACGGTGTACAGGTGTGCACCTGATGCTTCGGCAACCCCTGCCTCTAGGATGGTCTGGTGATCGAGACGGGGACGGAGCCGGAGAGCCGTGCGGAGCGCAAGCTCCGGACCCGGCGAGCGATCCTGGACGCGACGCTGGAGCTGTGCTCCGACAGCTCGCTGACCGCCCTCTCGCTGCGCCAGGTCGCCAAGCAGGTCGGCATCGTGCCGACCGCGTTCTACCGCCACTTCGACTCCATCGAGTCGCTCGGGCTGGCCCTGGTCGAGGAGTCCTTCGACTCGTTGCGCGACCTCTTCCGCGACGTACGCCGCAACGCTCAGGCCGACAAAGACATTGTCGACGGCTCGATCGACGCCCTCGTCGACCACGTCCACCGGCGCCGCAACCACTTCGGGTTCATCGCCCGCGAGCGGGTCGCCGGGCCGCGCTCGGTGCGCGAGGCCATCCGGCGCGAGATCGAGCTCTGCGAACGCGAGCTCGCCACCGACCTGGCGCTGATGACCGGCACCGACACGTGGACATCCAAGGACCTGCACGTGCTCTCGTCGCTGTTCGTGACCGTCCTGGTCGCCACCGCCGAGCAGATCCTCTCCACCACGCGCCCCGAGCAGGAGGAACAGATCGTCGCCACCGTGCGTACGCAGCTGAGGATGCTGCTGGTCGGCGTCTACCAGTGGCGCTCGGAGTCGTAGGTATCCCCGGTTGACCGGGCATACCTACGACTCAGCAGCCGCAGACCGCAGGCTCGCGCCCGTGCTCGCACAGCTCAGCGAGCTCGGCGTCGACATCCGCGACAGGCTCCTCGGCGGACCCGTCAGCAGACTCCTCGTGTCCCTCTGCCCGAGCGGGCAGCAGGATGGCCATCACCACGACGATCACAGCCAGCGCGGCGCTGACGAGGAACGCGGCCTGCAGGCCGCTCACCTGAGCCGCGACCGCGCCGACCTCGTCGACGACCTGGTCGCTGCGTACGGACATCACGGTCACCGCCAGGGCGGTGCCGAACGCGGCCGCGACCTGCTGGAGCGTGCCCAGGATCGAGGAGCCGTGGGAGTAGAGGTGGGACGGCAGCGACCCGAGGCCCAGCGTGAAGACCGGGGTGAAGGCCGCGGCCAGGCTGACCATCAGGACCATGTGGAGCACCAGCACAAGCCAGTAGGGCGTGGTCAGCGAGATCTGCGAGAGCCCGCCCAGAGCCGCCACGATGCCGATCGAGCCCGGAATGACGAGCACCCGGCCGCCGTATGCGTCGAAGATCCGGCCCACGGTCGGCCCGAGGAGACCCATCGCGAGACCGCCCGGCATCACCAGGAGGCCGGTGTAGAGCGGCGTGAGTCCACGCACGGTCTGCAGGTAGAGCGGCAGCAGGATCATCGAGCCCATCATCGCCAGGAACGCGATCGCCATCAGGACCAGCGACTTGGTGAAGGTGGCGTGCAGGAAGGCGCGCAGGTCGAGCAGCGGCGACCCGGTGCGCTGCAGCCGGAGCTGACGGAGCACGAACCCCAGGATCAGCACCGCACCGGCGGCCGCGATGAGCAGCGGAAGCCCGACCTCACCCTCGGCGAACCGGCTCAGTCCGTAGACGAGCGAACCGAAACCGAGCGCGGCGATGACCACGGAGGCCCAGTCGACGCTCGACTCCGCGGGCTCGTTGACGTTCTCCAGGCGGCGCAGGCCGGACCAGGCGACGACGACGGCGATCGGCAGGACCAGCAGGAAGAGCAGGCGCCACGAGCCGAAGCCCAGGATCAGGCCGGACAGAGTCGGCCCGAGGGCCGGCGCGACCGAGATGGCCATGGTGACGTTGCCCATCACCCGGCCGCGGTCGCTCTCGTCGACGACCGTCATCAGCGTGGTCATCAGCAGCGGCATCATCACCGCGGTGCCGGCGGCCTGGATGACCCGGCCGGCGAGCAGGATCCCGAAGACCGGCGCGATCGCCGAGATCACCGTGCCGGCGATGAAGACGCCCATCGCGGTGGCGTACGCCGTCCGGGTCGTCACCCGCTGCAGGAACCAGCCGGTCACCGGGATCACCGAGGCCATGGTCAGCATGAACGCGGTCGAGACCCACTGCGCGGCATGCTCGGTGACCCCGAAGCTGTTCATCAGGTTCGGGATCGCGTTGAGCATGATCGTCTCGTTGAGGATCACCACGAAGGTGGCGAGCACGAGAAGGGTGATGACGGCAGGCGTACGCCGCTTCTCACCGTCGAGTGGACGATGTGATGTTGTGACGGCAGCAGTCATGACGAGTTCCTCGGGTCGTACGCAGGGGCCCGGTGCCGCCCGCTCTCATACACAGATCGAACGGGCGAGGCCGATTTCGACATCACGCCACGAGAAACTTTTCGAGCACCCCGGCAGTGACACTCAATGGTCCCTGCTGAACCCCGAGGAGTCGAACGATATTCCGTACGTCACACTGCCGGCATCGCTGCCGGTTTCAGTTGCGGGTCACAGCGTGAAGACGACCTTCCCGAAGAGATCACCGGCGTGCATCGCCTCGAAGCCGGCCTTGGCCTCGGTCAGCGGCATGGTGCGGTCGATCAGCGGGCGGGTGCCGGTGGCCTCGAGCAGCGAGACCAGGCTCGCCAGCTCGTTGCGGGTGCCCATCGTGGAGCCGATCACCTTGAGCTGCAGGAAGAAGATGTTGGTCAGCATCGCGTCGTCGAGGTTCGGACCCGACGTGGTGCCGCTGATGATGATCGAGCCGCCCGGCCGCAGCGAACGCACCGAGTGCGTCCAGGTCGCCCGCCCGACGGTCTCGATCACGGCGTCGACCTTGACCGGCAGCCGCTCCCCCGAGGCCAGGACCACGTGGGCACCGAGCTCGAGGGCACGCTTCTGCTTCGCCTCGTCACGCGAGGTGGCGTAGACCTTGAGCCCGGCCGCCCGCGCGAGCGTGATCGCCGCGGTCGCCACGCCGCCGCCGGCGCCCTGCACCAGCACCGAGTCACCGGCCTTGAGCCCACCCTGGGTGAACAGCATCCGGTAGGCCGTCAGCCATGCCGTCGGCAGGCACGCGGCCTCCTCGAACGACATGCCGGCGGGCTTGGCCACCACGTTGCGACGGGGCACGATCACCTTCTCGGCGAAGGTGCCCTGGTGACGCTCGGAGAGCAGCGACCGCTTCGGGTCGAGGGTCTCGTCTCCGGTCCAGTCGGGCGAGGAGATGACCGAGTGGACCACGACCTCGTTGCCGTCCTCGTCGAGGCCGGCCGCGTCGCAGCCGAGGATCATCGGCAGCGCCTCGGCCTTGAGCCCGACCCCCTGCAGCGACCACAGGTCGTGGTGGTTGAGCGAGGCCGCCTTGACGGTGACCGTCGTCCACCCGTCAGGAGCTACCGGCTCGGGCCGCTCCCCCAGCACGAGGCCGGAGATCGGGTCGTCGGATGAGAACTTCTCGGCGTACGCAGCGAACATGCGCCTGACCCTACCGACCCGCCGAGCCGGCGCAACCGTGCGTCCAAACCGGCCGAGTCGGCTCATCCTGACAGCGCCGATCGCCGAGTCGGCCCGTCATGACGAGCCGACGGAGCCGGAGCCGTGGTCAGTGCCACGAGGGCGGC
>NZ_JBHVKJ010000115.1:0-6151 GCF_042798275.1 Nocardioides sp. NPDC057767
GTGGCACGGGCGTGCCACCTCGGCCGACCGGAGTGACGCTTCGACCTGCGTACCTGACGCTTCGGCCGACGCGAGTGACGCCTCGGCCGTCGAGGGTCAGACGATCTTGCGCATCCAGCCGAAGGTGTCCTCGGCACGACCGAACTGGATGTCGACGAGCTGCTTGCGAATGGTCTTCCAGACCTCGCCGTCGCCGGCGGAGGCGATGGAGCCACCGTTGTAGACGAGCTCGCCGACCGGAGTGACGACCGCGGCGGTGCCGCAGGCGAAGACCTCGGTGATCTCGCCGGACTCGACGCCGGACTTCCACTCGTCGATGGCGAACTTGCGCTCCTCGACGGTGTAGCCGAGCTTGCCGGCCAGCTCGATGATGGAGGCACGGGTGATGCCCTCGAGGATGGTGCCGGTCTCGGGGGTGACGATCCGGCCGTCGGCGTGGACGAAGTAGAGGTTCATGCCGCCGAGCTCCTCGACGTACTTGCCCTCCTGCGCGTCCAGGAACACGACCTGGTCGCAGCCGTTGGCCGAGGCCTCGGCCTGGGCGACCAGGGAGGAGGCGTAGTTGCCGCCGGTCTTGGCCGCACCCATGCCGCCACGGCCGGCGCGGGTGTAGTCCTCGGTGAGCCAGATCCGCACCGGCTTCACGCCGCCCTTGAAGTAGGAGCCGGCGGGCGAGGCGATGACCATGTAGGTCACGTGCTGGGCCGGGCGAACGCCGAGGAACGACTCCGAGGCGAACATGAACGGCCGCAGGTAGAGGCTCTTCTCATCGGTCTCGGACGCCTCGGGCACCCAGCGCTGGTCGACCTTGACGAGGTCGAACACGGTCTGCACGAAGTCCTCGATCTCGAGGACGGGCAGCGCCAGCCGCTCACTGGATCGGGCCATCCGGGCGGCGTTCGCCTCGGGCCGGAAGGACCAGATCGAGCCGTCGGCATGCCGGTAGGCCTTCATGCCCTCGAAGATTTCCTGGGCGTAGTGCAGCACGGCTGCCGACGGGTCCAGGCTGATCGGCGCGTACGCCTCGATGCGACCGTTGTGCCAGCCCTGTTCGGGCGTCCACTCGACGGTCAGCATGTGGTCGGTGAAATGGTTGCCGAAGCCTGGGTTCGCCAGGACCTCCGCGAGCTGCTTGTCGGTGGCCGGTTGGGTCGACAATGTGGTGCTGATCTCCATGGGCATGAGATTAGTCCTGTTCTGCGAGAGCTGTGCTAATGCGGGCCGGGTAAGTGATGAGGACAGACGAAGGGCCGGGCGCAGAATCTCTGCGCCCGGCCCCGTCGGGGTTGAGCGTCTAGCTGGTTACGCGCGCGGCGATCGCGTCGCCGACCTCGGAGGTCGTACGCGGCTCGGAGCCGCGCTCGGAGAGGTCGGCGAGCACGGCGGCGTCGATGGTGGCGGCAGCCTCGGGGTGGCCGAGGTGCTCGAGCAGAAGGGCCCCGGACAGGATGGCCGCAGTGGGGTCCGCCTTCTGCTGGCCGGCGATGTCGGGGGCTGAGCCGTGGACCGGCTCGAACATCGAGGGGAACTCCCGGGAGGAGTTGATGTTGCCGGAGGCGGCCAGGCCGATGCCGCCGGTGATGGCAGCGGCGAGGTCGGTGATGATGTCCCCGAAGATGTTGTCGGTGACGATCACGTCGAAACGCGACGGGTCGGTGGCGAGGAAGATCATCACCGCGTCGATGTGGAGGTAGTCCACGGTGACGTCGGGGAACTCCTCGGCGACCTGCTGGGTGATCCGCCACCACAGCGAGCCGGCGTTGACGAGGACGTTGGTCTTGTGGACCAGCGTCAGCTTCTTGCGCGGGCGCGCCTGAGCGCGGGCGAAGGCGTCGCGTACGACCCGCTCCACGCCGTAGGCGGTGTTGACCGAGGTCTCGGTGGCGACCTCGTGCGGGGTTCCGACCCGCATCGCGCCACCGTTGCCGGTGTAGAGGCCCTCGGTGCCCTCACGCACGACCACGAAGTCGATCTCGCCCTTGTTCAGCACGTCGGTGGACAGCGGCGAGATCGCCCCCGGGAAGAGCCGGCTCGGACGGAGGTTGACGTAGTGGTCGAGCTCGAAGCGGAGCTTGAGCAGCAGCCCGCGCTCGAGGATGCCGGGAGGCAGGTTCGGGTCGTTGGGCTTGCCGCCGACCGCACCGAGCAGGATCGCGTCCTGCTCCTTGATCTCGGCGAGAACGGACTCGGGAAGCACCTCACCGGTGGCGAGGTAGCGCTCGGCGCCCAGGTCGTATCGGGTCTGCTCGAACTTCACCGGAGAAGCGACCTCGAGCACCTTCAGCGCCTCGGCGGTCACCTCCGGCCCGATGCCGTCGCCGGGGATCACTGCGAGGTTGGTCGTAGACATACGGCGAGACTAGTTGTCGTCGGGCTGCTGGCCGCCGTTGTCCCGCAGGTCGAGCGCCTGCTGGACCGCGGCGATGGTGTTCTCGACGCTGTGCGGGTTGTCCGGGTTGTGGCTCGCCGGGCCCCACTCGCGACCGCGCTCGATGTATTCAGTGCTTTCGGGGTACATCGCGTACATGGCTTCTTCCTTCACACTTCGGGGAAACAGAGGGGTGTGGGAGAGAAGCCGGGGTCTATGGGAAGACGGAAGCCACCGCGACGAGGTGGCTTCTCCTGCGGTCGTTACCGCCGGGCCCCGTCGCGGCGCTCGAGTACGAGAAAAATGCTCCGCATGGTGTTCTGACGTTAACCCGGGAGACGCCTCCAGGGAGCCGATCTGGACGAATGGTCCGCCATCCGAGACACCCGTGCGCCCGCTCACACGCGATATCGGGAAGACTGGTCCTGTGAGCGCACCTCCAGAGCTGCCAGACATCGTGACCCGCGCCTTCGACGTCTCCCGTCGCGCGGGCTATGTGTCGTTCTGCCGCAACGAGACCGGACGATTGCTGGCGACCCTGGCGGCCACGCGAAGCGGCACGATGGCGGAGTTCGGCACCGGGTGCGGCGTCGGCACCGCCTGGCTGCGCAGTGGCGTACGCGGCGCCGCCGCCCAGATCGTCTCCGCCGAGCTCGACGAGCACCTCGCCAAGGAGGCCTCGGAGATCTTCGCCGACGACGCGCAGGTCGAGGTGATCGCGGCCGACTGGGCGATCCTCCGCGACCGTGGGCCGTTCGCGCTGCTCTTCCTGGACGCCGAGACCCCCGGCGGGGTCTCCCCCGACCAGCTCGCCGACCTGGTCGAAGAGGGTGGCATCGTCGTCATCGACGACCTCATCCCCACCGACCTGTGGCCGCCGATCGTCTACGGCCGCGTCGACAGCCTGCGCGAGTCGTGGCTCACCGACGAGCGCTTCACCACCGTCGAGGTCATGGTCGCCCCCGACACCAGCGTCCTGATCGCTACCAAGCGCTGAGCGGGCCGGTTGGTTCGTCAAGGTATGCAGCCGAACCATCACTTCCCGTGCGGAGTTCCGCTAGGGATCCGTCGGTTGATCTGCATACCTTGACGAACATACACACCCGCCGCGACGGTCAGATCGCGCAGCCGTCGGGACCGCAGGCGTCCGCGTCGCCGACGAGCGTGAGCGTCGGCTTGGTCTCGGCATGCACCTTCTCCAGCAGCTGGCTGAACAGGTCGGTCGGCTGGGCGCCGGAGACGCCGTACTTCCCCTCGACGACATAGAACGGCACCCCGGTGGCGCCGTAGGCACGAGCCTGGTCGATGTCGGCCTGTACGTCGGCGGCGAACTCCTCGCTCGCGAGGACCTCGTCCACCCGGCCGGCGTCGAGCCCGACGCTCACCGCGGCCTGCTTCAGGACGGCGTGGTCGCCCATCGACTCACCGCGGGTGAAGTACGCAGCGAGCAACTCCTCCTTGAGCGCTGCCTGCTTGCCCTCGGCCTTGGCCAGGTGCAGCAGCCGGTGGGCGTCGATGGTGCGCGCGTGCGGGGTGTCCTCGTGACGGAACTCCAGACCGGCCGCGGCGGCGGGCACGTTGGCCTTCTTCATCAGCTCTCGGGCCTCGTCGACGGAGGTACCGAACTTCTTCGCCAGAGCCTCGACGGTGGTCTCGACCGGCACCTCGGGAGCGGTCGGGTCGAGCTCGAAGGAGTGGTAGACGATCTCGACGTCGTCGCTGTGCTCGAAGCGCTCCAGGGCTTCCTCGAGATGGCGCTTGCCGATGTAGCACCAGGGACAGACGACGTCGGACCAGACATCAATACGCATGTGACGGGAACGTTTGGTTCGGTACGAAACATTCCGCAACGAACCGATCTCCCCTGAGACGGTCTCAGGGGAGATCAGGGGAAGGCCCAGGAACCGTCCAGGGATGTGCCAGGGATCTGCCCGACGCGCGTGAGGACCCCGAGGCGCGAGGCTCGGAGCATGATCCAGATCGATGCCCTCACCAAGAGGTACGGCAGGTTCACGGCCGTCGACAACGTGACCTTCACAGCCGAGCCCGGCCGGGTGACCGGCTTCCTCGGCCCCAACGGCGCCGGCAAGTCCACGACCATGCGCATCCTGGTCGGACTCACCGATCCGTCCACCGGCAGCGCAGACCTCCTCGGCCGCCACTTCTCGCAGCTGCCCAACCCAGGCCGCGAGGTCGGCGTTCTCCTCGACGCCTCCGCCCAGCACGGCGGCCGCACCGGTCGCGAGATCCTCACGCTGGCCGCCCGCACCATGGGCCTGCCCAAGTCCCGCGTCACCGAGACCCTCGAGCGGGTCAGCCTGACCGAGGAGGAGGCCGGGCGCCGCGTACGCAACTACTCGCTCGGGATGCGACAGCGACTCGGGATCGCCACGGCCCTGATCGGAGACCCCGAGGTGCTGATCCTCGACGAGCCGGCCAACGGCCTGGACCCCGCCGGCATCCGCTGGATGCGCGACCTGCTGCGCGGCTTCGCCGACGACGGCGGGACCGTGCTGCTCTCCTCGCACCTGCTGCACGAGATCGAGGTGATCGCCGACGACATCGTGGTCATCGGCAACGGCCGGATCGTGGCGCAGGGCACCAAGCAGGAGCTGCTCGCCAGCGGCGAGACGTACGCCCGTTCCAGTGATCCCACCTCACTCGGCCGGGCGCTCCAGCGGGCCGGGTACACCGCCGAGATCACCTCCGAGGGCGCCGTCCGCAGCGACGCCGACCTCGCCACCGTCGGGCAGATCGCCTTCGACGCCGGGCTGGTGCTGGCCGAGCTCCGTGCCGCCGACGGCGCGGGCTTGGAGGAGATGTTCCTCCAGCTCACCGCCGAGACCCAGCGCGACCACCTCCAGACCCCGGAAAGGGAAGCAGCATGACCACCACGACCCTCGCCCCGGAGCCGGCGACCCCGGCTGCGGCCCACCGCCGCGAGCGGGCCGTACCGGCCCCGATCCCCTTCGGCCGCATCGCCGGCGTCGAGCTGCGCAAGATGTTCGACACCCGGTCGGGATTCTGGCTGATGGCCAGCCTGGTCGTGCTCTCCCTGGCCGCCACCGCGGCGACGATCGTCTTCGTGGACGCCGACAACCTCGACTACGAGGGCTTCGCCAGTGCCTGGGGCATCCCGATGTCGGTGATCCTGCCGATGATCGCGGTGCTCGCCGTCACCAGTGAGTGGAGCGCTCGCAGCGCGCTGACGACCTTCACCCTGGTGCCCGGACGCGGTCGCGTGATCGGCGCAAAGGCCGTGGTCACCGCCCTGGTCGGAGTCGCCGCCATCGCGGTCGCGGCACTCGTCGGTGCCCTGGGCTACCTCGGCGTGGCCACCGTCATGGATCTCGACCCCGTCTGGAACCTCTCCTTCGCCGAGCTCGCCCGGGTCACCTTGGCCAGCGAGATCGGGATGTTCATGGGCTTCATGCTGGGGATGCTCTTCCGCAACTCCCCCGCGGCCATCGTGGCGTACTTCGTCTACGCCCTCGTACTTCCGACCGTCTCCTCGGCACTCGCCTCCACCAACACCTGGTGGGCCGAGCACGCCACCTGGTTCGACCTCAACTGGGCGACGATGAACCTCTACTCCGAGATGACCGACAAGATGTGGGCGCAGCTGGGAGTCGCCGGCCTGATCTGGCTGATCGTCCCCACGCTCATCGGCCTCCGCCTCGTCCTCAGGTCCGAGGTCAAATAACCCGCCGAGTCGGCGCAACTGTCCCGCTCAAAACCGCCGAGTCGGCGCGTCTGTCCCAAGACTCTGGGACAGACGCGCCG
>NZ_JBHVKJ010000116.1:0-4507 GCF_042798275.1 Nocardioides sp. NPDC057767
GTCGGCGCGTTCGAACGCGCCGACTCGGCGGGGATTGTGGTCAGGACGAGCCGACTCGGCTGCGGACCTACTGCGCGTCGCGCTCCTGAGCGGCGAGGGCGCGGGCGACCTCGTCACGTCCCTCGCGGACGTACCGCTTGGCGGCGGGCTCGGCGGGGGAGGTCTCGAGCCACTTGTCGGCCTTCTCCAGGAGCTCGGGGGAGGCGGCCGGCTTCGGGAAGATGAACTCCAGCACCGTGGAGGCCCGGTGGGTGCCGAGGTGCTCCCAGAGGGTGTCGGCGGCCTCGAAGTAGCGGTCGATGTAGGGCGCGAGCACCTCGTCCTGACCGCTGCGCTGGAACGAGAGCACGATCGAGCGGGCGGTCTCGTTGGCGACGTCGGTGCGGACGACGACCGCGTCCCACGCGGCCTCCTTGGCCTCGGCGGTCGGCTGCGCGGCACGCGCGGCGGCCGCCTTCTCCTTGCCGGAGATGGTGTTGTCGCGCTCGAGCTCGGCGGCGATCTCGGTCTCGCCGAAGGTGCCCGAGGCGGCCAGACCGGTGACCAGTGCCCAGCGCAGGTCCTGGTCGATGTCGAGACCGTCGTAGGCCAGGTCGCCGGAGAGCAGCCCCTGGAGGTCGGCGATCGCGGCCTCGGAGCGAGCTGCCGCGGCGTACGTCCGGGCGAAGGTGAGCTGGTGGTCGCTGCTCGGTGCGGCGCTCTCCAGCAGGCCCTTGAGCCCGCTCTCCCAGCGCGCCTTGAGGGCGTCGCGGTTGGCCGGAGCCGAGAACGAGTTGACCGCCTGGGCGGCGAAGACAGGGATCCGGGTGACGCCCCAGGCGTCGGTCTCCTGGCCGATGTTGGCGAGCACGAGCTCGACGAAGTCGCTGGCCCGCATCTCGGCGTCGCGGGTCATGTCCCACGCGGCACCCCAGATCAGCGCGCGCGAGAGCGAGTCGTCCAGCACGGACAGCGACGACAGCGCGGTGGCCAGCGAGCGCTCGTCGAGCCGGATCTTGGCGTACGTCAGGTCGCCCTCGTTGAGCAGCAGCAGGTCGGGCTGCTTGACGCCTTCGAGCTGGGGAACCGAGGTCAGCTCACCGGTGACGTCGATCTCGAACGCGTCGCGGCGGACGAGCGAGCCGTCGACGAGGTCGTAGAGGCCGAGGCCGATGCGGTGGCGGCGGAGCGTCGGGTAGTCGGCGGCGGCCGACTGGCGCACGGCGAAGGCGGCGTAGGAGCCGTCCTCGGCGAGCGTGAACTCGGGCGCGAGGGTGTTGACGCCGGCGGTCTGCAGCCACTCCTGAGCCCAGCCCTGGAGCTCACGGCCGGAGGCGGCCTCGAGGTGGCGCAGCAGGTCCTTGAACTCGGAGTTCCCGTAGGCGAACTCCTTGAAGTAGGCCTTCAGGCCCTCCAGGAAGGGCTCCAGGCCGACCCATGCCACGAGCTGCTTCAGGACGGAGGCGCCCTTGGCGTAGGTGATCATGTCGAAGTTGACCTCGACGGCCTGCAGGTCGTAGTTGTCCGCGGCGATCGGGTGCGTGGTGGGCAGCTGGTCCTGGCGGTAGCCGGTCTGCTTCCGCGCGTTGGTGAAGCCGGTCCAGGCGTCGGTGAACTCGGTCGCGTTGGCCTGGGCGTGGTAGCAGGCCCACTCGGCGAAGGACTCGTTGAGCCAGAGGTCGTCCCACCACTTCATGGTGACCAGGTCGCCGAACCACATGTGCGCCATCTCGTGCAGGATCACCGAGGCGCGGAAGTCGTAGAAGGAGCGCGGCTGCTTGGAGCGCGGCAGGTACTCGTCGCGCAGCGTCACGGCGCCGGCGTTCTCCATCGCGCCCATGTTGTATTCGGGCACGTAGAGCTGGTCGTACTTCCCGAAGGGGTAGGGGAAGTCGAAGGCGTCCTCGAAGAACTCGAAGCCCTGCTTGGTGATCTTCACGACCTCGTCGCGGTCGAGGTAGGGGACCAGCGACTGGCGGCAGTAGTGGCCCAGCGGGATCGTGCCGAACTTGCCCTCGTAGACGTCCTGGACCTCGTGGTATTCACCGGCGATCAGCGCGGTGATGTAGGTCGACATCTTCTTGGTGGGCTCGAAGTCCCAGGTCGCGCGGCCGTCGCCCAGCGGCTTCGGCTCGGGCGTGACGGCGTTGGAGACGACCTTCCAACCCTCGGGAGCGGTCACGTGGAAGGTGAAGACGGACTTGAGGTCGGGCTGCTCGAAGGTGGTGTAGACGCGGCGGGCGTCGGGGACCTCGAACTGGGAGTAGAGGTAGACGCGGTCGTCGGCGGGGTCGACGAAGCGGTGCAGGCCCTCGCCGGTGTGGGAGTAGGTGCAGTCGGCCTTGACGACCAGCACGTTCTCGGCCGCGAGGCCGTCCAGCTGGATCCGGGAGTCCTGGTAGGCCGCCGCGGGGTCGAGCGCGACGCCGTTGAGCGTGATCTCGTGGACGGTCGCGTCGACGAGATCGGCGAAGGTCGAGGCGCCGGCCTCGGTGGAGGTGAAGGTGATCGTCGTCGTCGAACCGAAGGTCTCAGCACCCGTGGTGAGGTCGAGTTCGATGTCGTACGAGAGGACGTCGAGGAGTGCGGCTCTAGCGGTGGCCTCGGCGCGCGTCAGATTGGTTCCAGGCATGCCTGGATCCTCTCACTGCGCCCGGATTTCGAGACATTTATATCGGCGTTGTTGCCCGTTCTTGGGAGTCGCTGAGCGCGAAAGGTAAAAATACAGTGTTGTAATTCCGACACACCGGTATCAATAGTTGACAACTTTCTCTAGGGTGCTCTTGTGCCCCTCAAGTCACAGAAACACCAGTATTCACAGAAGCCGCGCCGGGTGGGGAAGCCTGGCGGGGCGCTGCGCCGGACCTTGGTCACCGGCGCGGTTCTGCTGCTCGTCGGCCTCGGTGTGCAAGTCATCCCCAAGTTGGCATCACCGGCGCACGCGGGCTCCATCACGCTCTGCTCCGGATTCTCGGACTGCCGCAGCAAGGGCTACTCCACCGCCGGCTACGAAAGTGCCTGGGGAAGCATGTACTGGCGCATGTACGCCGGTCGGAACTGCACCAACTACGTCGCGTACAAGCTCATCCAGACCGGCCTGCCGAACGCGCGCCCCTGGTCGGGCGAGGGTAACGCGACCAACTGGGGCGTGGCGCTGAGCAGGTTGACGGACCGGACCCCGACGGTGGGCTCGGTCGCCTGGTGGCACTCCTCGCACCCGAGCGCGAGCCGCTTCGGGCACGTCGCGATCGTCGAGCGGGTCAGCGAGAACTCGATCACGATCTCGGAGTCCAACTACGGCAGCGACCTCAGCTGGCGCCGGATCGGCAAGGACTCGGTGAACTACCCGACCGGGTTCATCCACTTCAACGACCAGCGACTCTCGGTCACCAAGCGGCCCACGATCGAGGGCACGGCGCAGGTCGGCAAGGCGGTCACGGTCAACACCGGCTCGTGGAGCCCGAACCCGAACAAGATCCGTTACCAGTGGATCGTCGACAAGAAGCCGATCCCGGGTGCGACCAACAAGACCTTCCGCATCCCCGGCTACCTCGCCGGCAAGCAGATCGCGGCGGTGCTCACCGGCGTCCGCCGTGACTACAGCGAGGCCAAGACGATGAGCGAGATCCTGCCGCCGATCAAGCAGGGCACGTTCAAGGTCCTGGCGCAGCCGAAGATCACCGGCACCCAGAGGGTCGGCTCGACGGTCGCCGTCGGCGGAGCGGACTACGAGCCGTCGGCCAAGATCGGCGAGATCCGGTGGTACGCCGACAAGACCCTGATCTCCCGCAGCACGTCCCGCTTCCTGAAGGTGCCCGCCACGGCCTCCGGGAAGAGGATCGGCGCGGTCGTCGTCGGTGTCCAGGAGGGCTACCGTCCGAAGCAGTCGTACGCCTTCGCCGACACCCTGGTCGGTGGTGGCAAGGCCCCGCAGCAGCCGGCGGAGCCGCCGCCCGGCGGCACGCTCACCCAGACGGCAGCCGGCTTCGTGAAGGGCGGCACCCGTCTCGGCGGCCTGATGCAGGTCGACCCGGGCAGCTACAGCGAGGAGGTCGACCTCTCCTACCAGTGGACGCGTGAAGGCACGCCGATCTCCGGCGCGACGAGCCACAAGTACTACCCGACGGACTCCGACGTCGGTCACCGGCTCAGCGTCACGGTGGTCGCCCGCTCCGGCAACGGCGAGACGCTGAGCAAGACGTACGGCCCCAGCGGCCTGGTGCGCGTGAAGCCCACCGTCGCGGTCACCGCGACCGGCGGCTCCGGTCAGGCGGAGGTGGCCGTCAAGGTCACCGCGCCGGGCTACCAGCCGACCGGGACGGTCAAGATCACGACCAACGGCGGACGTACGGTCACCAAGTCGCTCAGCGGCGGCGCGACCGGGATCACGTTCGTCAAGCTCCCCGAGGGTGAGTACGCCGTCACCGCCGCCTACAGCGGCGACGAGGTCGCCTACTGGGCCAGCGGGGGTGACTTCACCACCGTCAACTGAGGTCACTGGTGGAAGCAGCGTGGGCCGGAGCGATTC
>NZ_JBHVKJ010000117.1:0-4488 GCF_042798275.1 Nocardioides sp. NPDC057767
GATCCGGGCCTCGTCACGTCAGATCGGTCAGATCAGAGGTTGATCATGTGACCCGCGATGCCCTCGATCGCTTCCTTCATCGCCTCCGAGAGCGTCGGGTGGGCGAACACGTTGCGCGCGACCTCGTCGGCGGTCAGGTCCCACTGCTGAGCGAGCGTCAGCGCGGGCAGCAGCTCGGTGACCTCGGGGCCGATCATGTGGGCGCCGAGGATCTCGTTGTGCTCGGCGTCGGCGACGATCTTCACGAAGCCGACACCCTCGGCCATGCCGCGGGCCTTGCCGTTCGCGGAGAACGGGAAGGAGGAGGTCTTGACGTCGTAGCCCTTCTCCTTGGCCTGCGCCTCGGAGTAGCCGAACGACGCGATCTGCGGCTGGCAGAACGTCGCGCGCGGGATCATGTCGAAGTTGAGCTCCATGGTCTCCGCGTCGGCGATGGTCTCGGCAGCGACCACACCCATCGCCTCAGCCGTGTGGGCGAGCATCAGCTTGCCGGTGCAGTCACCGATGGCGTAGACGCCCTCGACGTTGGTGCGACCACGCCCGTCGACCGCGATCGCGCCCCGTTCGGTGAGCTCGACGCCGGTGTTCTCCAGGCCGAAGCCCTCGACCCGCGGGGCGAATCCGAAGGCTGCGAGGAACTTGTCGGCCTCGAGCACCTGCTCCTCGCCGCCGGCAGCCGGAGCCACCCTGACCTTCACGCCGGAGCCGGTGTCCTCGGCGCCCTTGACGGCGGTCGAGAGCAGCACGTTGACGCCGAGCTTCTTGTACTGCCGCAGCAGCTCCTTGGACACGTCGGCGTCCTCGGTCGGCACCATCCGGTCGAGGAACTCCACGATCGTGACGTCCACGCCGAAGTTCTTCAGCACGTAGGCGAACTCGACGCCGATCGCACCCGAGCCTCCGATGATGATCGAGCTGGGCAGCTGCTCGGTGAGGATCTGCTCCTCGTAGGTCACGATGTTCTGCCCGTTGGGCTCGACGCCCGGGACCGAGCGGACGGTCGCGCCGGTCCCGATGATGAGGTTGTCGAACGTGTAGGAGTTCTTCGCGCCGTCGTTGCCCTCGACGTCGATCGACTTCGGTCCGGTGAGGGTGCCCCAGCCGTCGATCTCGGTGATCTTGTTCTTCTTCATCAGGTAGTGAACGCCCTTGGCGCTCGCGTCGGCCACGCTGCGGCTGCGCTTCCACGTCGCGCCGAAGTCCATGGTCGCGTCCCCCGAGATCCCGAAGGTCTTCTTCTCGTGGGTGATGATGTGCGCGATCTCAGCGTTGCGGAGCAGCGCCTTGGAGGGGATGCAGCCGACGTTGAGGCAGACACCACCCCAGTACTGCTTCTCGACGACGGCGACGGACTTGCCGAGCTGAGCGGCACGGATGGCGGCGACGTAGCCACCGGGGCCAGCGCCGAGGACGAGAACATCAAAGTGGGTCACGCAACAAGGGTAGACCGCCATTAGCAGATAGATCCCAAGCGGGTGAGGACTGGGCGGTAACCTCGTGACCTGTGACTCTCTACGCGGCCTATGGCGTCAATCTCGACCCGGCGCTGATGAGTGAGCGGTGTCCGCATTCGCCGTTGCGTACGACCGGGTGGCTGGACGGTTGGCGGCTCACCTTCGGAGGCGAGGACAACGTGCTCGGCGACGGTCCGACGACCACGATCGTCCCAGACCCGTTCGAGCAGGTCTTCGTGGCGGTCTACGACGTGGTGGACCAGGACATGGAGGCTCTGGAGAAGTGGGAGCTGGCCGACATCGGCCTCTACTTCAAGACCAAGGTGCGGATCGCCGCGCTCGCCGGGGAGCTGCTCTGCGAGACCTACGTCCTGGACACGTACGAGGGTGGCATCCCGTACGCCCGCCACCTGGGCGCGCTGGCCGATGCCGCCGAGGCGGCCGGGGCACCCGACGACTACGTACATGCGCTGCGTACGCGTCCGTGCCGGTCCAACGACTGAGCGAGTCTAGAATCAGCGAGTGACCACGCCTTACGAACTCGCCAAGGAAGCCGCCGCCGCGCTCGCGGAGAAGACCGGTGTCGAGAATCACGACATCGCGCTGGTGCTGGGCTCGGGCTGGCTGCCCGCCGCCGAGGCGCTCGGCGAGGACTACACCGAGATCGCCACCACCGACCTGCCCGGATTCAGCGCCGCCGCGGTGGTCGGTCACAGCGGCAAGATCCGCTCGATCCGGTCGGCGAGCGGTCGCAACCTGCTGGTCTTCCTCAGCCGCACCCACTACTACGAGGGCAAGGGCGTCGACGCGGTCGTGCACCCGGTCCGCACCGCGGCCGCGGCCGGCTGCTCGACGATGGTGCTCACCAACGGCTGCGGGGGACTCAACCCGTCCTGGTCGCCGGGCACTCCGGTCCTGATCCGCGACCACATCAATCTGACCGCCACCTCCCCACTGGTCGGCGCCAACTTCGTCGACCTCACCGACCTCTACTCCGCGCGTCTGCGGGGCCTCGCCAAGGAGGTGGACGCCTCGCTCGACGAGGGCGTCTACGTCCAGTTCCCCGGCCCCCACTACGAGACCCCGGCTGAGGTGAAGATGGCCGGCATCATCGGTGGCGACCTGGTCGGCATGTCGACCACCCTCGAGGCGATCGCGGCCCGCGAGGCCGGGATGGAGATCCTCGGGATCTCGCTGGTCACCAACCTGGCCGCCGGCATCTCCGACCAGCCGCTCGATCACGCCGAGGTCCTCGAGGCCGGCCGCAACGCCGCGACTCGGATGGGCGCACTTCTCGGCGATCTGTTGCCCAAGATCTGAGCCTCCGGGCACCCGATGACCTAGGGTCTGGTCCATGGTCCCCACCGATCAGTCCGCGCTCGTCGTCCAGGCCAGGGAATGGCTCGCCGACGATCCCGACGCACAGACCCGGGCGGAGCTCGAGAGCCTGCTGTCCTCTTCCGACCCGAGCGTGGTCGCCGAGCTGGCCGACAGGTTCTCGGGCACCCTGCAGTTCGGGACCGCCGGGCTGCGCGGCGCCCTCGGTGCCGGGCCCAACCGGATGAACCGGGTGGTCGTGATCAAGGCCGCCGCGGGACTGGCGCGCTACCTGCTCGCCACCGGCGCGCAGGGGCCGGTGGTGATCGGCTACGACGCCCGCCACAACTCCGACGTCTTCGCCCAGGACACCGCCCGGGTGATGACCGGAGCGGGCCTGCACGCGCTGGTGATGCCACGCTCGCTGCCGACCCCGGTGCTGGCCTATGCAGTCAAGGCGCTGGACGCGAGCGCGGGCGTGATGGTCACGGCCAGCCACAACCCGCCGCAGGACAACGGCTACAAGGTCTATCTCGGCGACGGGTCGCAGATCGTGCCGCCGGCCGACATCGAGATCGCGAAGCGCATCGCGGCCGTCGACAAGGTGAGCTCGGTCCCGCAGGGGTCGGCCGGGCAGACGATCAGCGAGGACCTGGTCGACAGCTACCTCGACACCGTCGTCGGGCTCCTCGAGGAGGGCGGTCCGCGCGACCTGAGGACCGTCTACACGCCGCTGCACGGCGTCGGCGGCGACCTGGTGCAGCTGGCGATGAAGTTCGCCGGCTTCCCCGGACCGATCGTGGTCAAGGAGCAGGAGCGGCCCGACCCCGACTTTCCGACCGTCGCCTTCCCCAACCCCGAGGAGCCCGGCGCGATGGACCGGGCGATGGCG
This sequence comes from Nocardioides sp. NPDC057767, assembly GCF_042798275.1. Lineage (NCBI taxonomy): Bacteria > Bacillati > Actinomycetota > Actinomycetes > Propionibacteriales > Nocardioidaceae > Nocardioides > Nocardioides sp. NPDC057767. The sequence goes on from NZ_JBHVKJ010000117.1 coordinate 3,664, forward strand.
CTGGCCGGCAAGAAGGGCGCCGACCTGGTCATCGCCAACGACCCCGACGCCGACCGCTGCGCCGCCGCCATCCCGGTCGGCAGGAAGTGGCGGATGCTGAGCGGTGACGAGGTCGGTGCGCTGCTGGCGACCCACCTGATCCGCAAAGGCGTGACCGGGACGTACGCGGCCTCGATCGTCTCCTCCTCGCTGCTCGGCAAGATCGCCGCGGCCGCCGGGCAGGCCTACGCAGAGACACTCACCGGCTTCAAGTGGATCTCCCGCGCACCCGGCCTCGCCTTCGGCTACGAGGAGGCGCTGGGCTACTGCGTCGACCCCGAGCACGTACGCGACAAGGACGGCATCTCGGCCCTGCTTCTCTTGTGCGAGCTGGCGGCGTCGCTGAAGGCGGAGGGCAGGAGCCTGGCCGACCTGCTCGACGAGATCGCGGTCGAGCACGGCCTGCACGCCACCAGCCAGCTCTCCGTCCGGCTCGAGGACCCGGCCCAGATCGCGGCCGCGATGCAGCGGCTCCGCGACCGGCCGGTGACCGCCCTGGCGGGGGCCACCGTGCAGCAGCTCGACGACCTCACCACCGGCATCGGCGGGCTCCCACCGACCGACGGCATCCGCTACCAGCTCGCCGGAGGGTCGCGGGTGATCGTGCGGCCCAGCGGCACCGAGCCCAAGATCAAGTGCTACCTCGAGGTCGTGCAACCGGTCGCCGACGCGTCCGCGCTCGCCGACGCCCGTAGCGAAGCCGAGATCGCGCTCGGCGCGCTCAAGGTCGACATCCGGGCCGCGCTCGGCGTGTAGTTTGCCGGCCTGGCCGGGTAGTCCAGGGAG
>NZ_JBHVKJ010000118.1:0-4183 GCF_042798275.1 Nocardioides sp. NPDC057767
GGAGCGAACTGCCCATTACTGGCGGGTATATGGGCAGTTCGCTCCCGGACTACCCCGCCGTGGTCGAACAGCCGCACATGCGACGGCCGCATCCAGACAGCGTCCGGCACGTCCCGCGACGGAGCAGCGGGGAGGTCGGGTCGGCAGGCGTAGCCGAGGTAGCCGAACCACTGCTCCCCGGGCCCGACCTCGTGTTCGAGGACCTCCCAGATGTCGTCGCCGACGACCTCGGAGCGGCCACCGGCATGACGCAGCACCTCACGGCGCGCGGCCGAGTAGGTCAGCGAGACATCGTCGTCCTCCAGCCAGCCGATCAGGGACCGGGCCCCGGACCACTCCCGCGCCCCACCACCGTCGAGCCAGACGCAGCGGGGGTGTGCGGCGGCCACCTCGGCGAAGAGGTCCTCGACGCTCACCGGTACCTCACCGCTGCCTCAGACCTGCGGGTTCAGGAAGTTCGCGACCATCGCCGCACCGTGCTGGGAGAGCACCGACTCGGGATGGAACTGCACGCCCTCGAGCGGCAGCGACCGGTGGCGTACGCCCATCACGACCCCGTCCTCGGACCGGGCCGTGACCTCCAGGACGTCGGGCACGGAGACGGCCGCGAGGGAGTGGTAGCGCACGGCCTCGAGCGGCGAGGGAATGCCGGCGAAGACCCCGCGACCGTCGTGGGTCACCTGCGCGACCTCACCGTGGGCGGGCTCGATCCGGTCGACGACGCCGCCGTAGGCGGTGACCAGACCCTGCATCCCCAGGCAGACGCCGAGGACGGGCCGCCCCGCCGCCAGGAGTACGTCACGCCCGACCGCGAAGTCCGCCGGGTCGGCAGGGTGGCCGGGCCCGGGCGAGAGCACCACATGGGTGTAGCCGGCGAGGTCTCCGAGCTTCACCTCGTCGTGCTCGACGACGTCCGGCATCTCGCCACTGACCTGCGCGATCATGTGGACAAGACTCCACACGTAGGAGTCGTGGTGATCGATCACCACCACGCGCGCGCTCATTGTGCGAGGAGGTCGCTGACCACGTCGTGGATGAGGTCGTAGCCGCGCTCGGTGAGGACCGACTCCGCATGGAACTGGATGCCGGCGTAGTGCGGCCCGGAGATGGCGTGGATGTCGCCGGTCTCGGGGTCGGCATCCACCGACACGCCCGGGGGCAGCTCCGCCGACCCGACGCGCCCCACGAAGGTGTTGTAGAAGCCGACGCGCTCACGGCGCGGCCGCCCGCCGAACCCCAGACCCACCCGGGTCTGGGTGCCCTGGAAGACGATGTCCTTGTAGTGGAGCCCGATCCCGAGCTGGTGGCACAGCGCCTGGTGACCGAGGCAGACCGCCAGGAACGGCTGCCCGCTCTCGAGCAGCGACGCGACAGCGGCGCGCAGCTTGGCCATCTTGGGATCGGCATCATCGCGCGGGTCGCCCGGCCCGGGGCCGACGATGACGAGATCGGCGCCTTCGAAAGCCCCGTCCTCGTAGTCCTCGTGGCGGACCACGGAGGACGTCATGCCGAGCACCCGGAGGACGTGACGCAGCATGCGTACGAAGTCGTCCTCGCCGTCGAGGATCACCGCGTGCTTGCCGGCGAGGTGGGCCGAGGGCTCCTCGTCGGCCTGGTCGGTGAGCCAGAACGACGACAGCCGGCGGTTGCGGGCAGCCAGGGTCAGCAGCAGGTCCTCGTCGTTGACCAGCTCGGAGACGTCCTGCGCGAGCGCCGGCGCGGCCGGCACCAGCCCGAAGGCCGACAGGATCCCGCCGGCCTTGGCGTGCGTCTCGGCGACCTCGTACTTCGGGTCGGAGTCGCGCACCAGCGTCGCCCCGGCGCTCACCTTCAGCCGGCCGTCGACGGAGACGTCCGCCGTGCGGATCACGATCGGCGAATCGACCGTCGGGGCGCCGGAATCGTCACGGCCGAGCAGCGCGAGGGCGGCACCGTAGTAGCCACGGCCCTCCGGCTCGTACTTCTTGATCAGCCGGCACGCGTTCTCCACCGGCGAGCCGGTGACGGTGGCGGCGTACATCGTGTCGCGCAGGATCTCGCGCGGGTCCCGCCCGGAACGGCCGGCGAGCAGGTATTCGGTGTGGATCAGCCGCGACATCGGCTTCAGGAACGGCCCGAGCACCTGGCCGCCCTGATCGCAGATGTCGCACATCATCTTGAGCTCCTCGTCGACCACCATGAAGAGCTCGTAGACCTCCTTCTGATCCGTCAGGAAGTCGGTCAGCTGCCCCTTGAGGTCGTGCGCGATCTTCTCCGGCGTTCCCTCGAGGTCGCGCGGCAGCCGGAAGGTGCCGGAGATCGGGTTCATCCGGACGTCGCCGCCGTGGACGCTCACGTGGCGCTCGGGCGAGGCGCCGATGAGGTAGCGGTCGCCGGTGAAGAAGCAGTAGGTCCAGTACGCCCCACGCTCGCGCTCCAGCAGACGACGCAGCACGGTGAGTGCGCGGTCGTGGTTCCAGTCGTCGAGCTGCGCGCGGTAGTGGCGGCCGATCACGAAGTTGGCGCCCTCGCCCTGGCCGATCTCGTCCTCGATGACGGTCTTGACCAGGTCGGCGTAGGTGTCGTCGTCGACGTCGAACCCGCCGCGGTCGGTGAACTCCACCGGCACATCGGGCAGCGCCTCGATCACCTCGGCGACGGAGAACTCCCACTCGCGCTCCACGTCGACGACCACCAGCGGGGTGCCGTCGTCGTGGGCCTCGAAGCCCCGCTCGCTCACCTGGCGGAACGGCACCGCGAGCAGCCGGTCGGCCACCTTGCCGGGCTCCGGGGTGCCCTCCTCGAGCGGTACGTCGAGCAGCGACTCGACCACCGACCTCGTCCCCGCCAGCATGCCGACCGTGTCGCGGTCACCCGCCCGCGAGGAGCGCCGGATGATCGCCCACGCCTCGTGCCCCGTGATCTCCTCGATCGCGGTCTTGGCAGGGCTGTTGGTCGTCATGGACATGAGCCTAATTGTCGCGCGCGCGGGAGACGCATTCGATTCGGATGGTGGGCCGCGTGCAACCCCGCGGTGCCCCCGATCCGTTGACAGTGCGTGAGACGTTCCCAAGACGCCGAATTCGAGGCCTTCGTACGCCGCCACCGAGCGCAGCTCGTCGGCACCGCCCGGCTGCTGACCGCCGGCGACGCCCACCTGGCCGAGGACCTGGTCCAGACGACCCTGGTCAAGGTCTACCTGGCCTGGGGGCGAGCGTCCCAGCAGCCCGCTGCGTACGCTCGCCGCACCCTGGTCAACTGCCTGACCGACCACCGCAGGCGACCGTTCTTCCGACGGGAGCACGGCGCGGTCTCGCTGCCCGAGGGCGCGGTCGAGGACCCCGCGATGGTCGATCCCGAGCTCGTCGCGGCACTGGCCGAGCTCCCGCCCCGGCAGCGCGCGGCCGTCGTGCTCCGCCACGTCCACGACCTCTCGGTCGACGAGGTCGCCGACGCGCTCAGCTGCTCGACCGGGACCGTGAAGTCCCAGACGGCACGCGGCCTGGACAAGCTCCGCGCGCTGCTCACCCCCACCCAACTGACAGGAGACTCCCGATGAACGACGTGATCGACCGCCTCGCCCGCCTGACCCCCTCTCCGGCCGCTCCGGCGGAGGATGCCACCGCCGACCTCCGCCGTGGCCACCAGGCCCTCTCCCGGCGCCGGATCAAGCGCGCCGCCCTCGGCGGCGTGGCACTGACTCTCGCGCTCGGGGGCGCCTTCGGCGGGATCGCCCTGACCTCCGACCCCGAGGTCACGCCGATCACCCAGGCCACGGACAAGGTACGCCTCGTCGACTACGACGGCACCCAGATGCCCGGCTACACCGTGGCCAAGGTGCCCGAGGGGTTCGTGCTGCAGGGCTCCGACCAGTACGTCCTCGCCGTCGCCCGCCCCGACGACACGTCGACCATCAGCGACTTCCGGGACAAGATCGTGGTGACCCTCGAGTCGGCCTCGTCGCCCGTCGAGGGCGCCACCGACACCACCGTCGACGGCCGGCCCGCCACCATCGTCACCACCCCCGACGGCGCGACCGTGCTCAAGTACGCCTACCGCGACTTCACCGTCGTCATCCAGATGTGGAACTCCATCCACCTCACCGACGAGCAGCTCGTCGAGTTCGCCGAGGGTGTCGAGGTCACCGCCGACGCCAAGCCCTCCGTCGGCTGATCCGTCATCGCCGAGTCGGCCCGTCTTGACG
>NZ_JBHVKJ010000119.1:0-4022 GCF_042798275.1 Nocardioides sp. NPDC057767
GGCGCACGTCCAGGTCAAGACGGTGCTCAACGAGGCCCCGATCCACGTCGGTGACCGACCTGAGTGACGTCTCGGCGTCCGGGTTCCGTCCACGGAGCGGACTGATCCTGTGTTTTCACATTCACTCGACTAAGTCCAGTATTGTGCTCGACATTCGTAACCCGATCGACCTTGACTCGGCAGGGCGGAAGTGAGGAACCAGATGAAGAAGATCAAGGTTGCGGTGGCGTTGGCCGCTGCGAGCATCCTGACCTTGACCGCCTGCGGTGGCTCCGGTGGCGCCAGCGATGCGGAGTCCATCTCCATCGTCGGCTTCGCCGTCCCCGAGACGGCCAACAAGGCGATCGCCAAGGAGTTCAACAAGACCCCCGAGGGCGAGGGCGTCACCTTCCAGACTTCCTACGGCGCCTCCGGCGACCAGAGCCGGGCGGTCGAGTCGGGCCTGAAGGCCGACTATGTGCACCTGTCGGTCGGCACCGACGTACAGCGTCTGGAGAAGGCCGGCCTGGTCGACCCGAGGTGGGACGACGGTGAGAACAAGGGCATCGTGTCCAGCTCGATCGTCGTTCTCGGTGTCCGGGAGGGCAACCCGAAGAACATCCAGGGTTGGGAGGACCTGATCAAGCCGGGTGTCGGCGTGGTCACCGCCAACCCGGCCTCCTCCGGTGCGGCCCGCTGGAACGCGCTCGCCGCCTGGGGCTCCGTCGTGAAGAACGGCGGGACCGAGGAGGAGGGCAAGGCCTACCTCGACAAGCTCTTCAAGAACGTTGTCACTTTGACCAACTCGGGGCGCGACGCGACGACCGCCTTCCTCGGTGGTACGGGTGACGTGCTGCTCGCGTACGAGAACGAGGCGATCCTCGCGGCGCAGCAGGGCGAGGGTTTCGACTACATCGTCCCGGACTCGACGGTTCTGATCGAGAACCCCGGCGCCATCCTCGAGGACTCCTCCAAGCCGTCGCAGGCCTGGCTCGACTTCGTCCTCGACCCGCAGGGTGGGCAGAAGCAATTCGCGCTGACCGGATTCCGCCCGGTCAACACCGCCGAGCCCGGCGTCGTCGACTGGGACGCGATCGGTCTGAAGCCGGAGGACATCAAGGGTGCCAAGGACCCGGCGGACCCGTTCCCGGCGCCGAAGCAGCTGCTCACCCTGGAGAACGACTTCGGCGGCCGCGACTGGTCGGGCGTCAAGGAGAAGCTCTTCGGCACCGGTGAGGACGGCGAGGCGGTCGGCATCGTGACCGACTCCATCGCCAACTCCGGCAAAGCCTCCCAGTAGTCCCCGCCATGACGACCACCATCCCTGAGGTCCGCCCGGCTGCTCCTCGGTCCAGCCGGCCGGCCTCCACTCTGACAAGAACCAGCGGCATCGGGCTCGGCATCACGATGCTCTGGTTCAGCCTGCTCGTCCTCATCCCGCTGGTCGCGGTGATCATCACCGCGTCCAGCGGCGGCTGGTCCGCCTTCGCGAGCCAGCTCACCAACGAGCAGACCGCCTCCGCGATCTGGCTGACGATCCGCGCGGCCGTCGTGGTCACCCTGATCAACGTCGTCGTCGGCACCGTCATCGCCTGGGTCCTGGTCCGCGACAGGTTCTGGGGCAAGGGGTTGCTCGAGGTCATCATCGACATCCCGTTCGCCCTGCCGACGATCGTCGCGGGCCTCGTGCTGCTCTCCCTCTACGGCGCGTCGTCGCCGCTCGGGCTCCATTGGGCCAACACGTCGATGTCGGTCTACCTGGCCCTCGCCTTCGTGACGCTGCCCTTCGTCGTACGCATGGTGCAGCCCGTCCTCGAGGAGCTGGACGCCGACGTGGAGGAGGCCGCGGCCTCCCTGGGGGCGTCCCGGTTCACCACGTTCCGGCGGATCATCCTGCCCTCGCTCGCCCCGGCGATCGCCGCCGGCGCGGCGCTGTCGTTCGCGCGTGGGATGGGGGAGTACGGCTCGTTGGTCCTGCTCTCGGGCAACCTGCCGTTCGAGTCCGAGGTCGCCTCGGTCCGGATCCTGTCCGCGATCGAGAACGACAACCCGGAGGGGGCGGCGGCGATCGCAGCCATGCTGCTGGTCGTCTCGCTGCTCGTCATCGTCGTCCTCGACCTGGTCCAGCGGAGGATGGTGCGCCGTGGCTGAGACACGTCGAGCGCCGCGTACGCCACTGACGTACGCCCTCCGGCTGATCGTCATCGCGTATCTGGGCCTGCTCGTGGCCTGGCCGGTGGTGCTGGTCGGCTGGAACGCCTTCCATGTGCCCGACATCGGGTTCACGACCGAGGCGTTCGCCGCGATCTTCAGGGACCCGCAGATGATGCACGCGATCCGGCTGACCTGCATCGCTGCAGTGGTGGCGACGCTGATCAACCTGGTCTTCGGGGTCTCGGTCTCGTTGCTGCTGGTGCGTACGGAATTTCCCGGCAAACGCATCCTCAGCGCCCTGATCGACCTGCCGCTGTCGGTCTCTCCGATCGTGGTCGGTCTGGCCCTCGTGCTGGTCTACGGCGGCCGCGACGGCTGGTTCGGGCCTTCCCTGGAATCGGCTGGGATCCAGGTCATCTTCGCGACGCCGGGGATCATCATGGCGACCGCGTTCGTGTCGCTGCCGCTGGTGATCCGCGAGGTCATCCCGGTGCTCGAGGAGATCGGTACCGAGCAGGAGCAGGCCGCGGCGTCGCTGGGCGCGAGCTCCTGGCAGACCTTCTGGCGGATCACCCTTCCGGGCATCAAGTGGGCCGTCATCTACGGTGTCGTGCTCACCCTGGCCCGCTCGCTCGGCGAGTTCGGCGCGGTCAAGGTCGTCTCCGGCAACGTGCTCGGCCAGACCCGCACCGCCACCCTCGCGGTCGAGGAGAAATACCTGAACTTCGACCAGCAGGGCGCGTACGCCGTCGCCTTCCTCCTCGCCAGCGTCTCGGTCGTCTGCATCCTCATCGTCTTCGTGCTGCGCGCCCGCGGTGCGCGCGTACGGTGAAAGGACCACATCCCATGAGCATCGAAGTAAGCGGTGTCAACAAGCGTTACGGCGACTTCGTCGCGCTGGAGGACATCAACCTGACCATCCCGACCGGACAGCTGACCGCCCTGCTGGGGCCCTCCGGCGGTGGCAAGACCACACTGCTCCGGGTCATCGCCGGGCTGGAGACGCCCGACTCCGGGTCGGTCGTGATCGAGGGAAAGGACGCGACGTCGCTGCCCGTCCAGAAGCGCAACGTGGGCTTCGTCTTCCAGCACTACGCGGCGTTCAAGCACCTCTCGGTGGCGCGCAACGTCGCCTTCGGGCTGGAGATCCGGAAGCGGCCCCGTGCAGAGATCGCCGCGAAGGTTTCGGAGCTGCTGGAGCTGGTGCATCTCTCGCAGTTCGCCCACCGGCTGCCCTCACAGCTCTCCGGCGGCCAGCGGCAGCGGATGGCGCTGGCACGGGCGCTGGCGATCGAGCCGTCCGTGCTGCTGCTCGACGAGCCGTTCGGCGCTCTGGACGCGAAGGTGCGCAAGGAGCTGCGCGACTGGCTGCGCCGCCTCCACGACGAGGTGCACGTGACCACCGTCTTCGTGACCCACGACCAGGAGGAGGCCCTCGAGGTCGCCGACGAGATCGTGGTCGTCAACCAGGGCGGGATCGAGCAGATCGGCACTCCCGAGCAGCTCTACGACGCGCCGGCCAACGACTTCGTGATGTCCTTCCTCGGCGACGTGACCACGCTGGGCGGGGCGCTGATCCGGCCCCACGACGTCGAGGTCACCCCGTCGCCGATCTCCGAGCACTCGCTCGAGGGAACCGTCTCGCGGGTCCTGCGGATCGGCTTCGAGGTGCGCCTCACCGTGCTCACCGACGACGGTGAGGTCGTGACCGCCGAGCTGACGCGTACGCATGCCCGGGCTCTGCGGCTCGAGGAGGGCGTCAACGTGTTCGTCACGCCGTCGCCCGGGGCTCATACGATGCCGGCGCCTTCGGCGTAGGGGCGGCTGTTCGTCTAGGTACGCAGCCGAACCGTCACTTCCCGTGCGGAACTCCGCGAGGGAAGTGACGG
>NZ_JBHVKJ010000120.1:0-3692 GCF_042798275.1 Nocardioides sp. NPDC057767
GGATCCGCGGATCCGGGCCTCGTCACGTCTGCGGGTCCTCTAGACCCCCGGCGTGACCGGGCCGATCTCGATCCCGAGCATGCCCCACGCCCGTCGGGCGGTGGCCTCACGTGCCTCGAGCGTCGGCCCGTGCACCGCGCCGGAGACCATCGCGACGGCGAGCATGACCTCGTCGGTGCCGTAGGTCTCCTTCGGGAGGCCGTCGATGGTGGTGCGTACCCGATCGGCGAGGAGCCGCGAGCTCTCCTCGCTGCTGAGCCGGATGATGCCGACGAACGCGGTCGAGCGGATCATCTGCCAGGTGACGACGCCGAGCACATCGGCCAGCGTCGCATCCGGCCTGGCCGCGACCTGCTCGATGTCGCGTACGTTCTCCTCCAGCACCGCTGTGGCCAGGGTGGCCCGGTCGGGGAAGTGCCGGTAGAGGGTGCCCTGGCCGACCCCGGCGCGCTTGGCGACGGCCGACATCGGGGCGTCGAGACCCTGCTCGGCGAGCACCTCGCGGGCTGCCGAGATCAGGAGGTCGCGGTTGCGGACCGCGTCGCTCCGGATCGGGTTCGCGGGGCTGGTCATCCCAGCAGGGTAATGGTCGGCGGATCTTTTCCGGGCTCCCGCTCCAAAGCGGACAGAAACTGACCTGAATGACTCATAGCGTTGTCGGTGTCAGAAGGAAACACCACCAAGGAGTCCATGCCATGACCGCAACCGCCGTGAACGCCACCGCCACCTCCATCTCCTCGCGCGAGCGCGCCGACCTGCTGGAGACGCTGGCCAAGCACCGCGGCTTCCTGCGATTCGCGGTCCGCAACCTGACCGACGAGCAGGCACGACTCACCCCGACCGCCTCCGCGCTCAGTCTCGGCGGCCTGGTCAAGCACGTCGCCGCCGGCGAGCGGGGCTGGGCCGACTTCATCGTCCGCGGCGCGGTGGCCCAGGAGCTCACGCCGGAGAAGTACGCCGAGTTCGCCGCCGACTTCGTGCTCGCCGAGGACGAGACCCTGGAGAGTGTGCTCGAGGCGTACGAGGACGTGGCCGCCGCGACCGACGAGCTGATCCGCACCGTCGACCTCGACGCGGACCACGCCCTTCCCGAGGCTCCGTGGTTCGAGGCCGGCGCGCGCTGGTCCAACCGCCGCGTCATCGCCCACATCCTGGCCGAGACCGCCCAGCACGCCGGCCACGCCGACATCATCCGGGAGACCATCGACGGTCAGAAGACGATGGGCTGATCCTGACCCTCCAGGGGCGTGGAAGAATGCGGCCCATGGCGCGGGTGACGATCATTGGTGGGGGTCCAGGCGGATACGAGGCGGCGCTGGTCGCGCAGCAGCTCGGGGCGGAGGTGACGGTCGTCGACCGTGACGGCCTCGGGGGCAGCGCGGTGCTGACCGACTGCGTGCCGAGCAAGACCCTGATCGCGACCTCCGAGCTGATGTCGGACATGACGCTCGCCCGCGACCTGGGCATCCACTTCCGTGACCACCAGGGCGACCCGGCCACCGAGCTCTACGCCGACCTGGGCGTCGTGAACAAGCGGGTCAAGTCGCTCGCGCTCGCGCAGTCCAGCGACATCGAGAGCCGGCTGTCCCGTCGCGGCATCCGGATCGTCAAGGGCACCGGGCGCATCGACGCCGACAAGCGTCAGGTGATCGCGACCCGGGCCCAGGACGGCGGCGAGGAGGCGATCGAGAACGATGCCGTGCTGATCGCCACCGGCGCCCGGCCCCGGGTGCTCCCCACCGCGCAGCCCGACGGCGAGCGGATCCTCACCTGGGAGCAGGTCTACGACCTCGACGAGCTGCCCTCCCACATGATCGTGGTCGGCTCGGGTGTCACCGGCGCGGAGTTCGCCAGCGCCTACCTCAACCTCGGCTCCCAGGTCACCCTGGTCTCCTCGCGCGACCGTGTGCTCCCCGGTGAGGACGCGGACGCGGCGACGGTCCTCCAGGACGTACTCGAGCGTCAGGGCATGAACATCCTCAGCAAGTCACGGATGGAGTCGGTGACCCGCTCCGGGGACGTCGTCACGGTCCGGCTGACCGATGGCCGCGAGGTCACCGGCAGCCACTGCATCCTCGCGCTCGGCTCGATCCCCAACACCGAGGGCCTCGGCCTGGAGGAGGCCGGCATCGAGCTCGACGAGGGCGGGTTCATCCGCACCGACAAGGTGTCGCGCACCTCCGCCTACGGCGTGTACGCAGCCGGCGACTGCACCGGCGGCTTCATGCTCGCCTCGACCGCCGCCATGGCCGGCCGGATCGCGATGCGCCACTTCCTCGGCGACGCGGTCATCCCGATGGACCTCAAGGAGGTCGCGGCCAACGTCTTCACCTCTCCCGAGATCGCCACGGTCGGCTACTCCCAGGCCCAGGTCGACTCCGGCGAGGTCGTCGCCGACACCCTGCGCCTCGACCTCAAGGGCAACCCGCGGGCCAAGATGCAGGGCATCACCGACGGCTTCGTGAAGCTGATCTCGCGCCCCGGCACCGGTGTCGTCATCGGCGGCGTCGTGGTCGGCCCGCGCGCCTCTGAGCTCATCCACCCGATCGCCCTCGCCGTCTCCACCGGGCTGACCGTCGACCAGATCGCCAACACCTTCACCGTCTACCCGTCGATCTCCGGTTCCACCGCCGAGGCCGCCCGCCGCCTCCACCACGTCGAGTAGGCGATTCGGCCATCTATAAACGGTGTGCGAGCGGGGCCGCGGCTTCGCTAGCGTGACCGCCATGGGTAACTGCTGCATGACGTTGTTCGTCCGGATCCGCCTCCGCTGACGGCGCGGATCCCACCGAAGCACTCGTCGCATTCGCGCCGCCACCTGGCACCCTGCCGGGCGGCTCTCGAGTGCTACCCGCATGCCGCCCGGCTCCTTCTGTCTCGAGGAGCATCCATGTCCGACGTACGCCCTGGCCGGCACGAGCTCGGCCAGAACTTTCTCACCGACAGGTCGACAGTCGACCGCATCGTCCATCTCGTCTCGCAGCGGCAGGGTCCGCTGGTCGAGTGGGGCACCGGCAACGGTGCCGTCACACTGGCTCTGGCCGAGCTGGGCCGGCCGCTGCAGGGGGTCGAGATCGACTCTCGCCGCGCGGCCGACCTGCGCCGACGGATCGGTACGCACGTGTGTATCGCCGAAGGCGACATCCTGCGGCACGCGCCACCTCAGGACGCGGTCGTCGTCTCCAACGTCCCGTTCCACCTGACCACACCGATCCTGCGCCACCTGCTCGCCACGACGACGTGGCGCCATGCCGTACTCCTCACCCAGTGGGAGGTCGCCCGCAAGCGTGCGGGCGTCGGCGGTACGACCCAGCTCACCGCGCAGTGGTGGCCGTGGTTCACCTTCACCCTCGACCGGCGCGTCCCGTCGACGGCCTTCCGCCCGCGGCCCAACGTCGACGGTGGGCTGCTGCTCATCGACCGGCGCCCGGTGCCGTTGGTCCCCGGGTCGGAGCTCCGCGACTTCCAGTCGTGGGTGGCGAGGGTCTTCAGCAGCCGCGGCCGCGGGGTCGCCGAGATCCTGCGCCGCAACGGCGTCCCCGGTGCGCTCGCGGATCGGATCGCCCGGCGGCGCCGGCGGTCTCACGCGCCCGTGCTGCCGCGGGATCTGCGTGTGGAGGATTGGGTCGAGGCGTACGCAGCGCTCTGACCCTGCCGCAAGGGCACGCCCGTCGGCCGAGATGGCACCGAGG
>NZ_JBHVKJ010000121.1:0-3280 GCF_042798275.1 Nocardioides sp. NPDC057767
CTGCACACCCCGTTCGTGACCGCGCTGCGGCGTACGGAGTTCGCGGAGACGGGTTCTGACGCGCCGACTCGGTGTGGTTTTGGGTCAGACCGGGACCGGGACCGGCTCCTCGCTCAGGCCGACCTTCGTGTGGAGGCGCCGCAACGGGCGCGGCGCCCACCAGGCGGCCTCGCCGAGCATCCGCATGGCGGCCGGCAGGAGCACACCGCGGATCAGGACCGCGTCGATGAGGATCGCCAGCCCGACGCCGAGGCCGAAGAACTTCATGAAGCTGATCTCGCTGACCATGAAGGCGAAGAAGCTGGTCGCGATCAGGGCGGCGGCGGTGGTGACGATCCGGCCGGTGTGGGCCAGGCCCTGCACGACGGCGTCGATGTTGCCCAGTCCGCGCCGGCGCATCTCGGTGATCCGGCCGAGGACGAACACCTCGTAGTCCATCGACAGCCCGAAGGCGATCACCAGCAGCAGCACGACCATCGAGACGTTGAGCGGCATCGCGGTGAAGCCGAGGAGGTCGGCGCCCAGACCTTCCTGGAAGATCACCACGGTCGTGCCGACGGTCGCCCCCAGGCCGATGACGTTGAGCACCAGCGCCCGCAGCGGCTGGACCAGGCTGCCGGTGAACAGGAACAGGATCACCACCATCGCGATCGCGAGCCCGCCGACGGCGTACGGCAGCTTGGCGCCGATCGCGTCCAGGGAGTCGAGCAGCTCCGCGGCGCCGCCACCGACGAGCGCGGTGGTGCCATCCGGCGTCGGGACGGCACGTACGTCACGGACCAGATCGCGCGCCTCCTCGGACTGGCGGTCGAGCTGGTTGACGACGGCGAGCTCATCCGCGCCGTCGCCCGGTGGGAGGGCCGGGGTCTCCGAGACGAGGGCACCCTCGGCGTACGTCCCGACGCGGGTGTCGACGCGGTCGACGTCGTCGACCCGGGAGAGGTCGGCGGCGTACGTCGCCAGGCTCTCGTCGTCGATGGTCGAGGTGGTCACCACGCGGATGGGACTGGTGCCGTCACCCCCGAACTCCCCGCGGAGCAGGTCGCCGGCCTGGCGGCTCCCGGCGGACGGCTGAAGGACCCGGTCGTCGGGGGTGCCGAACTCGATGCCGGCAAGTGGCGTGGCCATCGCGAGCAGGAAGGCCACGACGGGGAGCGCGACCCAGGGCCGCCTGGTGACGAAGCCGGCCAGCCGAGTCCAGAACGGAGCCGCGCCACCACGAAGGCCACGCACACCCGGGACGCGGAGGGCGTCGACCCGGTCACCGAGGAGGGTGATCGTGGCGGGGAGCAGCACCACCGCGACGACGGCGGTGATGACCATGACCCCGATCCCGGCGTACGCCGAGGAGCGCAGGAAGTAGAGCGGGAAGACGAGCAGCGAGGCCAGTGAGACGGCGACCGTGGTGGCGCTGAAGACGATGGTCCGGCCGGCGGTCTCCACCGCACGGACGACCGCATCGGGGTGACTGGCGCCGGCGGCCCGCTCCTCGCGGACCCTTGCCACCATCAGCAGGCCGTAGTCCACCGCCAGGCCCAGACCGAGGCCAGTCGTCAGGTTGAGGGCGTAGATCGAGACGTCGGTGAAGTTGCCGAGCACCGAGAGCTCCGCGAAGGTGCCGGCGATGGCGAACCCGCCGACCCCGATCGTCACGAACGCGGCGACGACGTTGCCGAAGGCGAGGACCAGCAGCGCGATCATCAGCGGGATCGCGATCGCCTCGGCGAGACCGAGGTCGGCGCCGATCTGGGTGCCGACCTCCTCGAAGATCGCGAGCTGACCGCCCACGTGGACTGTCGTGGCACCGTCGGTCGCGGTGTCGTCGGTGTAGCGATCGATCACCGCGGCGGCGTCGATGCCGTCGGGATCCTTGGCGCCGACCGAGATCAGCCCGTGACCGCCGTCGTCGGAGACCATGCCCGGCCCGGGCGCATCGAGGTAGGAGACGACATCGGTCAGATCGTCGTCGGCTCGGAGGCGGTCGACCAGCGCCTGGGCGTCCTTCGCGGCGGCGCCCTCCGTCACCTTGCCGGCGTCGGCGCTGACGGTCAGGAGGAAGCCGGCCTCGTTGCCGAAGCCCTCCTCGAGCGCGGTGGCCGCACGGCTGCTCTCCGAGGCGGGGTCGTCGAAGCCGGCGTCGTCGAGCTTGCCGAAGGCCGAGGTGGCCAGGTAGATCGCGCCGAGGAGGGCGATCAGGCCGATCACCAGGACCCGGCGCGGATTTCGCACCACAAGGGTGCCGAGTCGGTGGAACATGATTCCTCCAGAGAAATGTGTGCAGGCGTAAACTTTGCAGGTGTTAACTTTCCCTTCGATGTGGGCAGGTGTCAACATGAATTCCGTGAAATCCTCAGAGAGCTCGGACGAGGCCACCCGGCCCTACCACCACGGCGACCTCCGCAACGCGCTGGTCGAGGCGGCCGCGACGCTCGCCGAGGAGGGCGGCCCGGACGCGGTGACCATCCGCGCCGCAGCACGCGCGGTCGGCGTGACCCCGACCGCGACCTACCGTCACTTCGCCAACCAGGCCGACCTGCTCCACGCCGCCAAGCACGAGGCCATGGACCGGCTGGCCGCGACGATCCTCGACCTCCTGGCCGCCGAGAAGCCGGCTTCACACCCGGCCGAGGCCGCCGTGCAGCGCCTCGCCGCAGCCGGCCGGGGCTACGTCCACTTCGCGCTCGCCCAGCCCGGACTCTTCCGCACCGCGTTCCTGCGCCCCCACACCGGCGAGGAGCACCCCCACGAGGAGCTGTCCGCGATCCTCGCCGACGCCCCGCCCTACGCGTTCCTGACCACGGCCCTCGACGACCTGGTCGAGGCCGGCTGGCTGGCCCCCGAGCTCCGCCCGAACGCCGAGACGGCGGCCTGGTCCACGGTCCACGGTCTCGCGGTCCTGTTCATCGATGGCCCCTACCGTGCCTGCCCCGACGCCGAGCGCGACCAACTCATCAACGTCACCCTCGGCATGGTCGTACGCGGACTGTCCGGTGGCCCAGCCTCCGATGCACCGCTGAACGCAGAATGAAAGACTGAGGCCATGTACTTCACCGACCGCGGCATCGAGGAGCTCGTCACCCGTCGGGGCGACGAGGAGGTCACCCTCGCCTGGCTGGCCGAGCAGCTCCAGGCATTCGTCGATGTTCACCCCGAGCACGAGACGGCCGTCGAGCGGCTCGCCACCTGGCTGGCCCGCCTCGACGACCCCGAGGACTGAGTCCCCGCCGAATCCGTAGTTCTGGAGGACGAGAAATCAGTTGTGGGCGACGAAACGGAAGTT
>NZ_JBHVKJ010000122.1:0-3076 GCF_042798275.1 Nocardioides sp. NPDC057767
GGCCATTGGCTGCGGACCGTCTTTGTTACGGATGTGTCACACGTCACGTCGGTATCGAACCGTTATCTGTAGCGCGGTCCGAACCGCCTGTAGTTGGCATAACTTGAGCCAGCGCGCTGGTTCGGGACTGCGCCAAGTGATCCGGTCTTGGGCGAGCCGAGCCCCAAGGCATTCGAACGGAGATCCGAGCGTATGACTGTGTCCGAAGTGTTGATCCAGGGCGGGCCTGATCCGGAGATCGATCCGGAGCCGAGGACCGGCGAGGTCGCCGGGCGCTCGCCTATGCGAATCGCCATGGACCGGCTGCTCTCGGACCGCGTCGCGATGGTCTGTGCCGGGATCGTGCTGGTCTTCGTCCTGATCGCGATCTTCGCCCCGCTGCTGTGCAAGCTGTTCGGCGTCGAGGTGCGTGCCGGCGACCCGGTCACCGACACCGACTCGTTCAACTACCCCGTGATCGGGCCGCCCAACTACGGCTTCACCTGGGAGGCGCCGCTCGGGCTGGAGCCCAACTCGGGCAACGACCTGCTCGCCGAGTGGTTCTACGGCGCACGTACGTCCCTGCTGGTCGCCTCGGTCGCCACGGTCGTCTCGACCATCGTGGGTGTGGTGCTCGGCCTGATCTCGGGCTACAGCCGCGGCTGGGGCGACCGGGTGGTCACGTTCGTGACCGACCTGTTCCTGACGCTGCCGTTCCTGCTGGTCGCGATCGCCGTCTCGCCGATGCTCGTGGAGCGTTGGAAGGAGAACCCGGCGATGCTCGACAACGCCTCCCTGATCGCGCTGATCGTCATCCTCTCCGTGTTCGGGTGGATGGGCCTGGCCCGGCTGATCCGCGGTGAGGTCGTCTCGCTGCGCGAGCGCGAGTTCATCGAGGCCGCGCGCGTGCTCGGGATGCCGACCCACCGGATCCTGTTCCGGGAGCTGCTGCCCAACCTGGTGGCTCCGATCGTCGTGTCGTTCTCGCTGAGCCTGCCGGCCACGATCGCCGCGGAGGCGACGCTGGCCTACCTCGGCGTCGGCGTCACCGGTCGCCCGTCGTGGGGTCAGACGATCCTGCGGGCCCAGAACTGGTTCGACGAATACCCCCTGTTCCTGTACGCGCCGATTGTCGGGATCGTGGTCCTGGTTTTCGCGCTCAACCTGCTCGGAGACGCCATTCGCGACGCCTTCGACCCCAAGTCTTTCCGGTGAGCAGGTCGTCGGAGAGAGGCATCAACCATGGAAGGTGGAGACCTACGATGCGATTGAAGAGAACAGTGATCGCCGCCAGTGCGATCGCTGCGCTGACGCTCACCGCTGCGTGTGGTGGCGGGAGTGGGAGTGGCGAGGACTCGACCGGCGAGTTCAAGGCCGGCGGTGGTGCCGGCGCCGGTAAGGACGCCACGGCCGAGGGGCCGCTGGAGATCCCGTCGGACGCCAAGAAGGGCGGCACCATCACGGTGCTCTCCAACAACGCGCCCCACACCCTCGACCCGACCCGGACCTACTACACCGACTCCGGTGCGATCATGTCCGGCCTGGTGACCCGGTCGCTGACGCAGTACGTGTACGACGAGGAGACCGGTGACTCGATCCTCGTCCCCGACCTCGCCACCGACCTCGGCCAGGTCTCCGAGGACGGCCTGACCTGGACCTTCGAGCTCAAGGACGGGCTCAAGTACGAGGACGGCACCGACATCACCGCCGAGGACGTCGTCTACGGCATCAAGCGCTCCTTCGCCGTCGACACCCTGACCGACGGTCCGACGTACCAGCTGACGTTCTTCAAGGACGGCGACAAGTACAAGGGTCCGTTCGCGGACACCGATGCCGAGCTGAAGAAGCTCCCCGACTACGACGCCGGCGCCGGCTGGTACGGCGGTGAGGACTACGACGGCGTCGAGGCCGACGGCAACAAGGTGATCATCCACCTCGCCCAGCCGTTCCCCGAGCTCGACTACTACGCCTCGTTCCCGGTCTTCTCGCCGATCCCGAAGGCCAAGGACAAGGACCCGCTGGCCTACGAGAGCCACCCGATGGCGACCGGCCCCTACAAGTTCGAGTCCTACAAGCCCGGTGTCTCGCTGAAGCTGGTCAAGAACGACCAGTGGGACGCCGACTCCGACCCCGGCCGTATCCAGGCCGCCGACGCCTTCGACTTCCGGTTCGCTCAGGACACCGCGAAGCTCGAGAACCAGATCCTCGGCGACAAGGGCGCGGCACAGACGATGATGACGTACGACGACGTCACGCCGCCGACCTACAAGTCGATCAAGGAGAGCGCGCCGGACAACCTCATCGAGGGCACCTCGCCGTGCACCTACATGTACCGCCCGGACCAGACCAAGATCAAGGACAAGAAGATCCGCGAGGCCATCAGCTGGGCCTACCCCTACCAGGCTGCCTGGAAGGCCTCCGGTGAGATCGTCGGCGTCACCATCCAGCCCGGCACCTCGCTCCTGCCCCCGGGCACGGCGGGTCGTGTCGAGTACCAGTACCCGAAGGGTCAGGACGGCCAGACCACCGACCCGGAGAAGGCCAAGGCGCTCCTGGAGGAGGCCGGTGCGGTCGGGTTCGAGCTGAAGTGGCACTACCAGCGTGACGACGAGAACTCGGTGGCCAAGAAGGATCAGATGGTCAAGGGCTTCGAGGCGGCCGGCTTCAAGGCGACCCCGGTGGCCTCGACCGACGAGACCTACCGCGACGACGAGAGCAACCTCGACGCCCCGGTCAACCTCCGCTACGGCGGTTGGTGCTCCGACTGGCCCTCGGGTGGCTCGTGGTTCCCGGCGCAGTGGATCGGCTCCAACGCCAACAAGCCGGGTATGCCGAACCCGACCAACTTCAAGGAGGCTGACGCCGACGCGAAGCAGGCGGAGATCCTGAAGATGGACGCCGACGAGGTGCCCGCTGCCTGGGGCGAGTTCGACAAGTGGATGCAGGAGACCTACATGGTCGAGATCAACGCCGGCTACGACGCGAACGCCTTCATCAAGGGCTCGCAGGTCGGCGGGGTCGTCAACGACCCGGTCAAGGGCATGCCGAGCTTCTCCATCATGTACCTCAAGTGAGGTGATCCGGCCGGCGTGGGTGG
>NZ_JBHVKJ010000123.1:0-2977 GCF_042798275.1 Nocardioides sp. NPDC057767
GGCCCCCACCGATCCGGTGGGGGCCACGCTCGTTGTGTGCTGCCGTTCAGGCGAGCTGCTTGCGCACCTCGGCGGCGACGGCGCCACCGTCGGCGCGGCCCTTGGTCTGCGGGGTCAGGACACCCATCACCTTGCCCATGGCGCGCATCCCCTCGTCGGCGGCACCGGTCTGGGCGATGGCCTTGCTGACCAGGTCGGTGATCTCCTCGGCGCTCAGCTGAGCGGGCAGGTATTCGGTGATCACCGCGGCCTCGGCTGTCTCCTTCTCGGCCGATTCCGTGCGGCCACCCTCGGCGAAGGCAGTGGCCGCCTCGCGGCGCTTCTTGGCCTCGCGCGTGAGGATCGTGATGATCTCGTCGTCGGTGAGCTCCTTGGCCTCCTTGCCGGCCACCTCAGCCTCGGTGATCGAGGCCATGACCATGCGCAGCGTGCCCGCACGGTCCTTGTCCCGGGCCTTCATCGCGGCGGTCAGGTCGGTCCTCAGCCGGTCCTTCAGAGTGCTCATGGAACCATTGTGGCAGGGTTGAGCCATGCGGCTCGCCTCAGCAATCGGCGCAACTCTCGGGACCGGGCTCGCCACCGGCGCGGCCATGACGGCGTACGCCCTGTGGGAGGCCCGTCAATACACTCTGCGCCAGGTGAGGCTGCCGGTGCTTCCCGAGGGCGCGGATCCGCTGCGGGTGCTGCATCTCTCCGACATGCATGTGGTCCCTTCGCAGCACAAGAAGCTCGACTGGATCGCGTCGCTGGCCGCGCTCAAGCCCGACCTGGTCATCGACACCGGCGACAACCTGGCCCACCAGCGGGCGGTCCCGGCGATCATCAACGCCCTCGGCACGCTGCTCGACGTGCCCGGCGTCTTCGTGCATGGCTCCAACGACTACTACGAGCCGCGGCTGCGCAACCCGTTCGGCTACCTGCTGCCGGACAACGGCAAGCGGCAGACGAACGTCCCTGAGCTCCCCTGGCGCGATCTGTCCGCGTCCTTCACCAAGTCGGGCTGGCTCGATCTCACCAACACGCGCTCGTCGCTGACCGTGAACGGCATCGAGTTCGCCTTCGCCGGCGTCGACGACCCTCACCTGCGCCTCGACGACCTGTCCGCGGTCGCCGGACCTGCGGACCAGGCCGCGGACGTACGCCTCGGGGTCGCGCACGCGCCCTACCTGCGGGTCCTGGACCAGTTCACCGCCGACGGCTACGACGCCATCCTGGCCGGTCACACCCACGGCGGTCAGGTCTGCCTCCCCGGCGGGCGGGCGCTGGCCACAAATTGCGATCTCGACCCCGCGCGGGCGCGCGGGCTGCACACTCACACCCATGGCGGACGGCAGGCTTGGCTGCACGTATCGGCCGGCCTCGGCACCTCTCCCTACACGCGGATCCGCGTCGCCTGCCGCCCCGAAGCCACCCTTCTGACGCTCACTCCGCGCGGAGCGTCTCGACGGTAGGGCTCGATTACGAGTCGGAGCAGTCTCTGGGCTATGCTCATTTCTCGTTGGACCGTTGATCGGTGCAGCATTCGGGTTGTAGCGCAGCTTGGTAGCGCACCTCGTTCGGGACGAGGGGGCCGCAGGTTCAAATCCTGTCAACCCGACATCGAGTTCAGGCTCGGAGATCGCAAGATCTCCGAGCCTGAGTTCATTTCTGGCCGAGTACTGTCGACGCCATGAGCTTCGACACCCGCAACGGCACCCGCGGCGCCAGGCAGATCACCGCCAACCCCCTTCTGAGGCTGGGCAACAAGCTGATGATGCGCCGTGCGCGCAAGAGCAACGCCACGATGGCCGGGATGCGGCTGCTCGTGCTCACCACGATCGGCAAGCAGAGCGGCGAACCTCGTTCGACGCCACTCGCGTGGTTCCCCGGCGGCGACGACACCTGGCTGGTCGCGGCCTCCGCCGGAGGCGGGGCGAGGAACCCTGCGTGGTACTACAACATCGCGGCCAACCCCGACCGTGTCACGATCGAGATGGGCGGCGAGACCATCCCCGTCGTCGCCGAGCAGCTCCACGGTGAGGAGCGAGCCCGTGCATGGGACGAGATCAAGGCGGACGCATCGAACTTCGCGACCTACGAGACCAAGACGGACCGCGAGATCCCGGTGATCCGGCTGACCCGGGCGTGAGTTCTTGACCCGCGCCTGAGTTCATTTGTGACCCACGGCATGCGAAACTGCCCCTCATGAGCAACGACCCCGCCGACAAGCTCGCCGCGCCGTCGTTCGGCTTCAAGAAGAAGCGCGGGGGCACGAAGCCCGCGCCCGCCAAGGCCGACGAGGCCTCTGCGGAGCAGGCCTCCACCGAGAAGACTCAGGTCTTGGAGCAGACGGCGCCCGTCATCGCTCCCGAGCCTCCTGCGGAGAAGCCCGCCGAGAAGCCAGCCGAGAAGCCCGCGAAGAAGCCGAAGGCCCAGAAGCCGCCCAAGCCCACCAAGGAGCCGAAGGCTCCCAAGCCTCCGAAGCCTGCCAAGGAGCCCAGGGAGCCGCGCGAGCGGCGCATCAACCTCGGCACCCCGTCCGGCCTGTCGGCAGCGGTCATGATCGGCGCCATCGTCGGAGCATTCATGGCTCTGGCGATCTGGTTCAGCGGAACCGTGAGCCAGTGGACGCGCGGCACCTCGTCGCTCGGCGACACCGGTGCGATCGTCCTCATCGCCGTCTTCGTCCTCGCGGTCGTCGTCGGCGGCTACCTCCTCCGCCTGGCCGGTGCCAGCTCCCCCTTCACGATCAGCTTCCTCGGCTCGGCCCTCGTCGCCGTGCTCTCGATGCTGTTCCTCACCGACCTCTTCAACCACGCCTGGGGCGTGATCATCGTGGTGATCCTCACCGCCGCCGCGTACGCCCTCGCCTACTGGGTGACCACCAACTACATCGACTGACAAGCCCCTGCCGAGGCGTCACCCGCGTCGGTCGAGGCGTCACCCGCGTCGGCCGAGTTGGCACCGTGGTGCCAGCTCGGCCGACGTACGTGACGTC
>NZ_JBHVKJ010000124.1:0-2297 GCF_042798275.1 Nocardioides sp. NPDC057767
GCCCCGGAGCGCGCTGCTCCGGGGCCCTGGTCGTCTTCTGCTGTCGGGCGGCTCAGGCGACGGTGTGCGAGCGTCGCTGGGAGCGGCGCGTCGCGAGCAGCTCGCCGACGGCGCTGGACTGCTTCGGGTTGCGCTGCAGGCGGGCGTGGTGGGGCAGGGCGCGGCCGAGGACGTTGAGCCGGGAGCGTACGACTGCCGTCGGAGCCACCCGCATGACCGCCTGGGCGCCGAGGCCGAGCCGGGCGAGGAACCGGTTGCCGTCACGGCCGCCGGCGGTGGCCGCGGCGGCAACCGTCCTGATCCCGCGCTCCTCCGCGAAGGCGACGGCCGACTCCATCAGCATCCGGCCCACCCCGCGGCGGCGGAAGCTGGGGACGACGTGGGGCGCGAAGATCTGCACGGTCGGCTCCAGGTTGAGCGGACCGAAGGTCGTGGCGCACAGGTAGACCGCGCCGACGGGCTCGCTGCCGCACTCGGCGACGAGGAGGCGCTGGTCGGGGGAGGCGTCGGCACCGTGGATGATGGTCTCGAGATCGCCAAGCTGTTCCTGGGCGTCGGTCATCCGCAGCGCGTCCTGCCAGATGCCGAGGAGGAAGAGCGCGTCGTCGGCTCGCGCCTCCCGCAGCGTCACCGGCACCCTGGTCATCGAGTCGGTCCTCCATGGGCGCCGTGCGTACAAATCATCACAATTCCTCCACGATCGTGCCTGTTCCTGGCGGGAATCGGGTCCCCCGAGTGATCATGGGTCACCTCGGCCCCGATGATACGGAGCCGATCATGGCGGCAACCCAGGCAATGATGCCATGGGGGAGATGTAACGGATTGGTGAAAAACAGGTCGCTCGGGTGATTCGCCTCCCGACCGTCTCTAATGTGTCTCCGCAAGGTCCGACGTGAGCCGGGCCAGCCCATACGAAAGAGGGACAAAGCAGTGAACTCATCATCCTCTACCTGGATGAAGCTGACCGCGGGCGCCGGCGCCTTGGCGCTCAGCTTCACCCTCGCCGCCTGCGGCGGCGAGACCGCTTCCGAGGAGCCGGAGAAGAAGGCCGCCGCCAAGGACGACGGCACTCTCACCATCGGGCAGCTCCTCCCGCAGACCGGCAGCCTCGCGTTCCTCGGCCCGCCCGAGTTCGCCGGATCCGACCTGGCGATCCAGGACATCAACGCCGCCGGGGGTGTGCTCGGCAAGGACGTCGTGTCCGTCGTGGCCGACTCCGGCGACACGACCTCCGCGATCGCGCCGACCGAGGCCGACAAGCTCATCGACGCCAAGTCCGACGTCATCGTCGGCACGGCCTCCTCGGGTGTGTCGATGACCGTGATCGACAAGATCATGTCGTCCGGCACCGTGATGTTCTCCCCGGCCAACACCTCGACCGAGTTCGACGAGGGCGACTTCGCCAAGCCGGACCTCTACTTCCGCACGGCTCCGTCCGACATCCTGCAGGGCGCCGTCATGGCCAACCTGCTGCTCGAGGACAAGCGCACCAACGTCGCGATCCTGGCCCGCCAGGACGCCTACGGTGAGACGCTCGCCGAGGAGGTCAAGGCCAACCTCGAGGGTGCCGGCTCCAAGGTCGCCACCACGGCGTTCTACTCCGAGGACGCCACCTCGTTCGACGCCCAGATCAACGAGATCGCGGGCGCCGGTGCGGACGCGGTCGTCGTGATCGCGTTCGAGGAGACCAAGAAGCTCATCCCGCAGCTCATCGCCGCGGGTGCCGGCCCGGCCAAGCTGCCGACCTACTTCGTGGACGGCAACCTGTCGGACTACTCCAA
Source organism: Nocardioides sp. NPDC057767 (assembly GCF_042798275.1). Taxonomy (NCBI): domain Bacteria; kingdom Bacillati; phylum Actinomycetota; class Actinomycetes; order Propionibacteriales; family Nocardioidaceae; genus Nocardioides; species Nocardioides sp. NPDC057767. The sequence goes on from NZ_JBHVKJ010000124.1 coordinate 1,782, forward strand.
GGACTTCACCAAGGGTGAGCTCAAGGGCGTCAAGGGCACGCTGCCCGGCGCCGAGACCACCGGTGACTTCAAGGAGCAGCTGCTGAAGGTCGACCCGAAGCTGGCCGACTACTCCTACGCCGCCGAGTCCTACGACGCGACCATCGTCTCGGCGCTGGCTGCGGTGAAGGCCGACAGCGACGCCGGTGAGGCCATCGCCGAGGAGATCGTCGACATCACCACCGGTGGTGAGAAGTGCGAGACGTACGCCGACTGCGTCAAGCTCATCGAGGACGGCAAGGACATCGACTACGACGGCAAGTCCGGCCCGATCGAGCTCGGCGAGACCGGTAGCCCGACGGCCGCGTCGATCGGTATCTACCAGTACAACGACAAGGCGACCTACGCTCCTGTCAAGTACATCGCTGGGGAAGTCTGAGCCTGTGAGCCTGCGACGAAGTCGCAGGCTCACAACGCGAAGAGATCGAGCGAGCGCAGCGGGTGAGCTTGCGAACCCGCGAAGCGGGTCGAGATCCA
>NZ_JBHVKJ010000125.1:0-2087 GCF_042798275.1 Nocardioides sp. NPDC057767
GTCGGCGCGTCATGACGCGCCGACTCGGCGTTTTCGCGGCCGTGCTCTGCGGCCGGCGGGTCGCTCAGACGACCTGGTGCAGCCAGCGTACGGGCGCGCCCTCTCCCGCGTGACGGAACGTCTCCAGCTCGTCGTCCCACGGCTTGCCGAGGAGCTTGTCGACCTCGAGCTCGAGCGTGGTGTCGCCGAGGGCGGCCTTCACGACAGCGGCCTTGAGCCGGTCCTCCGGGATCATGATGTCCCCGTGCATCCCCGTGACGGCGTGGAAGACGCCGAGGTCGGGGGTGAAGGAGTAACGCGCACCCTCGGAGCTCGACGTCCCGTCCTCGGTGACCTCGAAGCGCAGGTGCGTCCATCCCTTCAGCGCCGAGGCGATCGCCGCTGCAGAACCGATCGCACCCGACCAGAAGAGCTCGGCTCGGTAGGTGCCGGCCTGGGCGGGCTGAGCCGTCCAGTCAAAGTTCACCGGTACGCCGAGCACCCCCGCGACGGCCCATTCGATGTGAGGGCAGAGCGCGGAGGGAGCCGAATGCACGAACACAACGCCTCGGGCGATACCACGCGAGGCGCTCGGGTCCTTGATCTGAGTGGTCACCGAATATCTCCTTCGTTGCGGCGCGAGCTACGCCTTCCCCAGCGGGCTCGATGATGCGTGAAGGAACACTTCGGTGGATCACACGGATGTAGTTGTGCGGTCCATTCTTACCTACCCGGCCCAGGATCTCCAGTATCGAGACAAAACGGTCAGTGGCGACCGACACAGATGCCGATCGCCACTGACCACAGGGATGATGAGGTTCTCAGTCCCTTTCGACCGTCTTCTCGAGCGCCTCGGCCCGTGCCGCGGCGTCGGTGATCTCGTCAGCGTCGATCGCGTACGTACGATGGAACCAGGTCAGTGCGTCCTTGTCCCTGCCGGCGTCCTGAAGGGTGTCGGCGTAGGCGTAGCGGAGCCGCACGACCCAGGGCTCGCGGCTCTTGTTGTTGAGCGGCGACTGCTCGAGGATCCGCAGGGCGGCGTCGAACTGGCCCATGTCCCGACGAGCACCGGCCTCGACGATGGTCATCTCGGCCTTCGCCGGCGCCTCGAAGTTCACCACGGACGGGCTGTGAGCGAGCTTGATCGCCTGCTCGGGCTGGCCGAGCGCGCGGTGGCAGTCCGCCATGATCGGGAGGTAGGCCGTCGCACCGTTCATCCGCTTCGCTGCGCGCAGCTCGGCAAGCGCCTCGGAGTAGTGGCCGGCAGCGTACGCCGCCTCCCCCAGCGCCTCGCGGATCACAGCGATACGCTGCGTACGCGACTTGGCCGCCTTCGCGTGCTGGTAGGCCAGCTCGGGGTCGGAGTCGATGAACATGTCGGCAGCGACCAGGTGGCGGGCGATCCGCGCCGCCAGCTTCTCCGGCAGACCGCGCAGCTGAGCCGAGATCGCACGGTCCAGCTCCTTGCCGGTCACCTCTTCCGGCAGCTCCGGGCCGTCGTAGGCGCGCTGGTCGGCCGTACGCTCCTCGCGCGGCTCGTCGAAGCGACGCGGCGGCCTGCCACCGGGCTTGCCGCCGCGGTCCTTGGAGTAGCCGCCCTTGCGGTCGCTACCGCCGCCGCGCTTCGGACCGTCAGAGCGCTTCGGACCGTCGGGGCGACCGCCCGCGCGAGGACCACCGCGCCCCGTCGACGGCTTGCCGTCGCGGCGCTCATCGCCACCTCGCCCAGCGTCACGACGCTGCTCGCCACCGCGGCCGCCACCGCCATCACGACGGTCGCTGCTGCGACCCGCACCCGTACCGGGTCGGCCGCTGCCACCCGGTCGGCCGCCTCGGCCACCGGTGGACGATGAACCCGAGCTCTTCGGACGCCCCGGGCGTCCGGCGGGCTTACCGCCTCTGTTGCTACGGCGCTCGTCAGCCATAGCCGCCATCCTCACTGCTGCGTATCGCAGCCGACTTCGAACGATCCCCAGATCGTCTCGTTGACAAACACAGTGCCAGTAAAAGCAGTAGAGGCCGCCCAAAGGGCGGCCTCTACCTGAAATTTTGTCCGGCGGCGTCCTACTCTCCCACAGCCTCTCGGTTGCAGTACCATCGGCGCTGAA
>NZ_JBHVKJ010000126.1:0-2067 GCF_042798275.1 Nocardioides sp. NPDC057767
GCCTTGACGGACTCGGCCTCGATGCGGGCCTGGGCGGGGTCGTAGACGCCGCAGGGCAGGTCGCAGTGGGCCGAGACCTCGATGGTGGGAGCGAACAGACGCATGGTGGATCCTCTCGGTGATGTGGTGGAGCGACCGTCGAGGTCGACGGTCAGGAAGCCTTCTCGGGCAGGATGCGATCGATCGGGACGGTGCCGGCGGACGGGCCGAGCGACCAGTAGTGCCGGTCGTGGTGGAGGAGCGGCTCGGCGGACTCGTCGAGGCTGACCGCGTCGATCTCGAGCAGCACCAGCCAGGCCTCACCGGCAGGGACGACCCTGATCACCTGCCCGTAGAAGCTCGCCGCCGCGTCGTCCAGGACCGGTGGCTCGCCGTGCTGGAGCGTCCAGCCCTGCGCCACCGTGAACCGCGGCGCGGTCCGGTCGGCGAAGGCCGCCGCCACGTGGGCCTGGGAATCGGTCAGCACGTGCACCGCGAGACGCTCGCTCCCGGTGAATGCGGGCCCGGACCGGCCGGACCGCGAGACCGAGAACGACAGCATCGGCGGGTTCGCGCTCACTGAGGCCACGCTCGAGACCGTTGCCCCGACGGGCCCGGTGTCGGTCGAGGTGGCGACGACGGCCACGCCGGTGGGGTATCGACGGAAGCCGGCCTTGAACTGGTCGGTGAGTGTGTCGCTCACACCCCCTCCTCTCTCTTTCGCAGTGACGCTAAAACATCAAGTCCAGTTGAGGTCCAGTCATCCACGGTGTGATCGCTGACTCATCTGCTGTTGAGCACCTGGGATCATGTGAAGTGCCGGAGGCGCTGCTTGTTAGACTAGCTGCGCGCTTGTTATACAACTCCGGTTGGGATGGCGCGGTCCGCCGATTCCAGCGCCTGTCGCCGATGCCGTCGACGGACGCTGCGGCCGCTACGACTTCGAAGCTTGGACCCTGGTCGCCTAATCTTCCCAAAGAAACGCTCTGCCTCACGATCTAAGGAGTCCCTTCGTGGACGTCTCCCCGCTCATCTGGTGGTTGACCATCGGCATCGCCAGTGCCGTGCTGCTCTTCGACGTACTCGTCATCGGCCGACGGCCGCACGAGCCGTCGCGTCGGGAGCTGATCGTCGCCCTGAGCGTCTACATCGGCCTGGCCGTGCTGTTCGGCATCGGTGTCTTCGTGTTCTCCGGTCCGAAGTACGGCACAGAGTTCTTCGCGGGCTGGCTGACGGAGTACTCGCTCTCGGTCGACAACCTCTTCATCTTCATCATCATCATGTCCAAGTTCGCGGTGCCGAGGCAGTTCCAGCAGAAGGCGCTGCTGATCGGCATCATCTTGGCGTTGGTCTTCCGCGGCATCTTCATCGCCGTGGGTGCGGCCGCGATCGAGAACTTCAGCTGGGTCTTCTACCTGTTCGGCGCGTTCCTGATCTACACCGCGGTCAAGCTGGCCATGGAGGGCGGCGAGGACGAGGACGAGTACGAGGAGCCCGCCGTGGTGAAGTTCCTCGAGCGTCACATCCCACTCACCTCGAGCTGGGACAGCGCCAAGATGTTCATCCGTGAGAACGGCAAGCGGATCGCGACCCCGATGTTCGTCGTCATCTGCGCCCTCGGCACCACCGACCTGCTGTTCGCGCTCGACTCGATCCCGGCGATCTACGGTCTGACCAACGAGGCCTACCTGGTCCTGACCGCCAACATCTTCGCCCTGATGGGTCTGCGTCAGCTCTACTTCCTCATCGGTGGTCTGCTCGAGCGCCTGGTCTACCTGTCCTACGGCCTGGCGATCCTGCTCGGGTTCATCGGTCTCAAGCTCGTCTTCCACGCGCTGCACGAGAACGAGCTGCCCTTCATCAACGGTGGCCACCACGTCGAGTGGGCCCCGGAGGTCTCCATCGAGGTCTCGCTCAGCGTCATCGTCGGCATCCTGGCGATCACCACGATCCTCAGCCTGCTGAAGTCGCGCAGCATGACCGAGAAGGAGCGCGACGACGCCACCGGGCCGCGCAGCATGTGACCCTTCGTCAACGACCCGGCTGAGCCGGGACCGCCCGCGGGCCCGCTCCGAACAGGAGCGGGCC
>NZ_JBHVKJ010000127.1:0-1475 GCF_042798275.1 Nocardioides sp. NPDC057767
GACGGGCTCTAGCGATCCCCGCAACACCCTGAGTTTCAGGAGTTGCGGGGATCGTGTTGTCTGCGGAGTTGAAGGTTCGGTTCTTCGAGGCGCTGGATCGTGAGGGTGGCAGTGTCTCGGCGGCTGCGCGTGTGGTCGGGATGAACCGGAACACGGCCTATGCGTGGGCGCGGAAGGCCGGGATGCGTGGTCAGGGCACGCCTGGCGGCAGGGGCGGGCATCCAGGGCGTGCGGAGTATGACCGGCTGCGCTCCTCAGGGGTTCGGCGGCGTGAAGCTGCTGCCCAGGTTGGGATCCACGAGCGGACCGCTGAGGACTGGGACAAAGGGATCCGGAAGAGCAACGGCTCGCGCCTTCGTCCTGATGGGCGTCGGGTGGATTACAACACGGGGATGACCACCCACGTGGATGCGCGGCGAGCGCCGGCGATAACGGTGTTGGAAGCAGATCTGCATCCGCGGTTCTTGACACTGGCAGAGCGCGAGACGATCGCAGACCTGCGTCGGCACAAGGCCTCGCTGCGCGAGATCGGGCGGCAGCTAGGTCGGCCGGCCTCGACGATCAAGCGGGAGCTGGACAACCGGTCAGTCGATGGTGTCTACCGTCCCTACGCTGCTCAGCGGGGCTGGGCCACAGGCCGTGCCAGGCCGAAGCACAGCAAGCTCGCTGCGGGCGGTCGGCTGCGCGAGTTCGTCACCGGCAAGCTCGCGGTGCACTGGTCGCCCGAGCAGATCTGCCACGCTCTGGTCAAAGAGTTCCCCGACGACGAGAGCATGCGTGTGAGCGCCGAGACGATCTACCAAGCCATCTACCTCCAGGCCCGTGGCGGTCTACGGCGCGAGGTGGCCGCAGCGCTGCGGACTGGCCGCACCCGCCGCAAACCACGCAAGCAGCCCGACCAGCGCACACCGCGGTTCATCGACCCGATGGTGATGATCTCTGAGCGGCCACCAGAGGTCGAGGACCGTGCTGTGCCCGGTCATTGGGAAGGCGATCTGATCGTCGGCACCCGCAGCGAGTCCGCGATCGTGACCCTGGTCGAGCGAAGCACCCGATACGTGATGCTCGGACACCTCCCGGGCGGGCACACCGCCGAGGAAGTCCGTGACGTGCTGGTTCCGTTGATCGGGTCGCTGCCCGCCCACCTGCGTGGCTCGTTGACCTGGGACCAAGGCTGCGAGATGGCCGCCCACAAACAGTTCACGGTCGCCACGAACGTACCGGTCTACTTCTGCGACCCCCACTCGCCGTGGCAGCGCGGGTCGAACGAGAACACCAACGGCCTGCTACGTCAGTACTTTCCCAAAGGCACCGACCTGTCCATCCACGGGGCCGAAGACCTCGAGCACGTCGCCCAGGAACTCAACGCCCGACCACGCAAAACGCTCGACTGGGATACCCCAGCCGAGCGTCTGCGTGATCTACTGACAGCCACTTAGGTCATCAGGTGTTGCAAGGACCCCTAGAATCCGCCG
>NZ_JBHVKJ010000128.1:0-1403 GCF_042798275.1 Nocardioides sp. NPDC057767
GCCGGGACGTCACGGGTGTGACGTCTCGGCCGACGTACGTGACGGCTCGGCGTGTCTGCGACAATGTCCGGCGTGGATCTGAGGGTGGTGCGGCCGACGCGCGGAAGCGTGTGGCTGGCGCTGCTCGCGGCGGTGGAGATCACCACCGGTTCCAGCCTGGCCCACCTGGCCGGCGGTGGGGAGCTGCCGGACGCGTTGTGGCTGCTCGCGACGGGTTTCGCTGCCTTCGGCGCAAGCGTCGTGGTGCTGCAGCAGCGAGTCGGGATCGTCCTGGGAGCAGTGCTGGCCGGAGCGGCACAGCTGGGGATGCACGAGGCATTCGAGGCGTACGCAGCCCCTGCCGCCCACGCGCACAACAGCGGCACGGGCGACACCTCGATGCTGGTCGCGCACGCCACGGCCGCGGTGCTCACCGTCGTGGTCTGGCTGCTGCACCGCCGGGCCTGGCGGGTCATCTCCCGGGCGCTCACGACGCCGCGGATCCCGATCCCGCTCCGCCTTCTCCCCCTGACGCAGACGATCGTTCTGCGCAACCACCTGTGGACGTACGTCGCTGCCGGCCGCGGGCCGCCGGTCCTCGCCTGAGGACCCGACCCGACACCTGGGCACCCACGCCCGACCATGCAGACACTCCACAGAAAGCACCCACCATGTCTCGACGTACCCTCGCGCGCCTCGGCGCGCCCACGATCGCCGCCGCGGCCATCACGTTCCTGGTCGCCGCTCCCGCCTCCGCGCACGTCACGGTCACCCCGACCGAGACGGCCGCCGGCGCCTACACCGTGCTGACCTTCAGCAACGGCCATGGCTGCGAAGGCTCACCGACCAAGCAGATCACGATCCAGGTCCCCGAGGGGATCAACGACGTGACGCCCACCCGGCAGCCGTTCTACGACGTCAAGGTGGTCACCGAGAAGCTCGCCGAGCCGATCGAGGACGCCCACGGCAACAAGATCACCGAGCGCGACTCGACCGTCGTCTACACCGCCAAGACGCCACTGCCCGACGGTCAGCGGGACGCCTTCGAGGTCTCCCTGCAGCTGCCCGAGGAGGAGGGCACGCTCGCCTTCCCGGTCATCCAGACCTGTGTGAAGGGCGAGACCGCCTGGATCGAGGAGGCTCCCGAGGGCGCCACCGAGGAGCCGGAGAACCCGGCTCCGTCCTTCGAGGTCACCGCAGCCGAGTCCGAGGACGGTCACGGCCACGGTGCCGAGGAGTCTGCCGAGAAGGCCGAGCCGGCCGCAGCCGTGCAGACCGAGGACGACGACAGCAACCTGTGGGGCGGTGTCGGCGCCGGCGCCGGCATCCTCGGCCTGATCGCGGGCACGACCGCCCTCGCGCTGGGGCGTCGTAAGGCGTGAGTGCTTCCCTGACGCGCCGGCCGGGCCCCGACCACCGGGGCC
>NZ_JBHVKJ010000129.1:0-1322 GCF_042798275.1 Nocardioides sp. NPDC057767
TGCCGTCTGGCACGAGGGGCGATCTTCTTTTATGCGGATGTTTCACGTGGAACGGATGGAGGTCGAGCTTGTGCATCGGTGGTCGAGCCTGTCGAGACCACAGACCCCGTGACAGCGTGCTGGTCATCTCGACAAGCTCGACCACCGGAGCGCCTAGGACCAGTAGACGACGACCCGGTCACCGATGCGGATCTGGTCGAAGACCCACGCGATGGACGACTTGTTGCGGACGTTCACACAGCCGTGCGAGCAGCCGTTGTAGCCGCGGGCGGCGAAGTCGGACGAGTAGTGCACGGCCTGGCCGCCGTTGAAGAACATCGCGTACGGCATCGGCGTGTGGTAGATCGACGAGACGTGGTTGCGGCTCTTGCGGTAGACCTTGAACGCGCCTTCGCGGGTCTTGGTGTCGGCGCAGCCGAAGCGGGCGTCCATCGCCCGGACGATCTTGCCGGCGCGCACGTAGCGCATCCGGCGGTCGGTCTTGTCGATGCAGAGCACACGGCCGGTGAGGCAGCGGCGGTCGAGGTTGTAGAGCGCCGCGTCTGTGGGGGTGCTCGTCAGCGAGCGGAGACGGTCGAGGGTGCGCTGGTTGACCTTGCCGGTGATGGCCAGGCGCTGGTTGCGCTGGAAGACCTTGACGGCGCCGGTGGTCTTGGAGCCGTAGTTGCCGGTGACGCGGCCGGTGTAGATGCGCCGCTCCTTGAGGCGAGCCTGAACCCTGCGTACCCCGATGCCGGTCGAGCCCTGCTGGTAGAGGACGGTGTAAGCCGTGTGGAAGCCGGTCTGGCCGATCGAGGCCGACGGCGCACTGGCCTGGGCGCCGCTGGGCGCCGCGATCGAGCCCAGGGAGAATCCCAGGGCAAGGATGGTGGTGAGGAAGATCGCCACCGGGGTTCTACGGACGTTCACATCATCTCCGTGGGGTCAAAGGATCATGGCCCGGTCGTGCGGGCCGCTGGGGTCGCACTCGGGGTGCGACGTTCTACGACTAAGACGTTCGAGCAGCGCGCGCGGTTGCATCAGAATGCGCCATGGCTGCTCGCGGACTTTAGCGCACCGAGAGGTCGTGAGACCCCTTTCCGGACCCTTCTCCGGATTCGTTGGTACGGGGGTCGCGCAAAGGGACTCGGCGGGATGTGTTTCACGTGAAACGGGCGGTGGTCGAGCCTGTCGAGACCACCCTGGTTCGGGGGAGAAAGTGGTCTCGACAAGCTCGACCACCGGTCATCGAGCTTGTCGAGATGACTGTTGTTGGGGGTGGTGGTCTCGACAGGCTCGACCACCGGTCTTCGAGCTTGTCGAGATGACCCCTGAGGGGTGGG
>NZ_JBHVKJ010000130.1:0-1083 GCF_042798275.1 Nocardioides sp. NPDC057767
TCGGCCGCGTCCGTTGTTTATAAGACACCGGCAGCGAGACTGCTCCGGCCGCGGAGAGCCACACACGGCCGGCGGGGCTGACGCCCTGACCGTCGCCCAGGGGTGTGGGGCCGGCCGGGTGCCTGCCCGACACCTCCCTCGATTCCGGAGCAACCACATGAACCGAACCTCCCCCGTTGCCCTGACCATCGTCGTGGCAACGGCCCTTCTCTCGACCGCCTGCGGCGCGGATCCGCGGTCGGATCGACCGGCCGACGACGGCCGCACCGAGAACGCCACCAGGGTGGGCCACATCCACGGCCTCGGGGTCGATCCCGCCGACGACACCCTCTACGTCGCGACCCACTTCGGCCTCTTCCGCGTCGATGAGACGGGCGAAGCGGAGCGGGTCGCCGACCGGTGGCAGGACACCATGGGCTTCACCGTCGTCGGGCCCGGTCACTTCCTCGGCAGCGGGCACCCCGACATGACCGAGGACCTCCCGCCGCATCTGGGACTGATCGAGTCCACCGACGCCGGCGAGAGCTGGACGCCGCTCGCGCTGCAGGGCGAGGCCGACTTCCACATCCTCGAGCCGGCCGGCGAGATCCTCTACGCGTACGACTCCACCAGCGGCCGCCTGCTCCGCACCGAGGACCGGAAGCAGTTCGAGGAGATCCTCACCGGTGACCTCGTCAGCGTCGCAGCGACCGAGAACGCCGAGCAGCTCTACGCAACCACCGGCAAGGGTCGGCTCATCAGCATCGATGCATCCACCGGCCGGACCCAGGAGCTCGACGGTCCGGCCACCGCGTACGTCGACATCACGGCCGAGGGCGATCTGGTCGGCATCGGTCCCGACGGCGTCGTCCGGGTCGGCGACGACACCGGCCAGAGCTGGCAGGAGGCCGGCTCCATCGGGGGTCCGCCGGCGGCCTTCACGATCACCGAGCAGGGCTGGTACGCCGCCACGGCCGAGGAGGCGTACCGGTCGAGCGACGACGGCGAGAGCTGGAAGCGGGTGCTGTAGAGCTCCTAGGAGCGGGCAGGCGAATCCGCGCCCGACCGGGACGGCTCGTCTGCGGTTGCCGGTCCCGGCGCCGG
>NZ_JBHVKJ010000131.1:0-1055 GCF_042798275.1 Nocardioides sp. NPDC057767
ACCTCGGCCAGGGTGCGGCGGTGGACGATGTTGGCCGCGCCCTGGGCACCCATGACCGCGATCTGGGCGGTGGGCCAGGCGAGGTTGATGTCGGCGCCGAGGTGCTTGGAGCCCATGACGTCGTAGGCGCCGCCGTAGGCCTTGCGGGTGATGATCGTGACCAGCGGGACGGTGGCCTCGGCGTAGGCGTAGATCAGCTTGGCGCCGCGGCGGATGATGCCGTTGTGCTCCTGGTCGGTGCCGGGCAGGAAGCCGGGGACGTCGACGAAGGTGATGACCGGGACGTTGAAGGCGTCGCAGGTGCGTACGAACCGGGCGGCCTTCTCGGAGGCGTCGATGTCGAGGGTGCCGGCGAACTGCATCGGCTGGTTGGCCACGATGCCGACGGGGCGGCCCTCGATGCGGGCGTAGCCGATGATGATGTTGGGGGCCCACAGCGGCTGGACCTCGAGGAACTCCTCGTCGTCGACGATGTGCGAGATGACCTCGTGCATGTCGTAGGGCTGGTTGCCGCCGTCGGGGATGAAGGTGTCGAGCTCGCGGTCGAGGTCGGTGATCTCCAGGTCGGCGACCTCGTCGTAGGCCGGCGGCTCCTCCATGTTGTTGGAGGGGAGGTAGGAGAGCAGCGCCTTGACGTACTCGATCGCGTCGGCCTCGTCGGAGCCCATGTAGTGGGCCACACCCGACTTGGAGTTGTGGGCGAGCGCGCCGCCGAGCTCCTCCATGGTGATGTCCTCGCCGGTGACGGTCTTGATGACGTCGGGGCCGGTGATGAACATGCCGGAGGTCTTGTCGACCATGATCGTGAAGTCGGTGACGGCCGGGGAGTAGACGTGGCCGCCGGCGCAGTTGCCCATGATCAGGCTGATCTGCGGGATCACGCCGGAGGCGTGGACGTTGCGCTTGAAGATCTCGCCGTAGAGGCCCAGAGAGACGACGCCCTCCTGGATGCGCGCGCCGGCGCCCTCGTTGATCCCGATCAGCGGGGAGCCGGTCTTGATCGCGAGGTCCATGATCTTGGTGATCTTCTCGCCGTAGACCTCGCCCAGCGACCC